>NZ_JBXWRD010000004.1:0-177374 GCF_059612725.1 Ruegeria sp. YKSF070
ACACCCGCGCGCGCCTAGCCGCGCGCGCGGACCTCTTCTCAAAGAGCAACATCGCAGAGTTTGCAAAGGCAAACTCTGTTAACAAAATCTCATCAGAGATTTTGGGGGCTCCAGTCTCAGCTCGAGCGACAACGAAAAACCCCGCCGGGATGCGGCGGGGCAGAGGTTTCTTCACCCGTTCACAGGCCTATTTCTGGGGCAGCGGGCCGATCATCATGATCATCTGACGGCCTTCCATCTTGGGCATGTTTTCGATCTTGCCCACTTCCTTGACGTCCTCGGCCACCCGTTCCAGCAATTCGCGACCCAGGTTCTGGTGCGCCATCTCGCGCCCGCGGAACCGCAGCGTGACCTTTACCTTGTCGCCGTTCTCCAGAAACTTGAACACGTTGCGCATCTTTACGTCATAGTCATGGGTGTCCGTGTTGGGACGGAACTTGACCTCTTTGACCTCGATGATCTTCTGCTTCTTGCGCGCTTCGCTTTCGCGTTTCTGCTGTTCGTACTTGTATTTGCCATAGTCCATGATCTTGCAGACCGGGGGCGTGGCATTGGGAGAAATCTCGACCAGATCCAGCCCGGCTTCCTCTGCCATGGCCATGGCCTTGGCGGGATGCACGACACCGACATTTTCACCATCTGCGCCGATCAGGCGGATTTCGGGTGCACGGATCTTGTCATTGACGCGCGGGCCGGTGTCGCGTTGCGGCGGCGCGTTGTGAGGTCTGCGGGCTATGGGAATATTCCTTTGTTGTTGCCAGAAATTCGGTGCCGGAAAGTAAACCGGCCCGCCCCGCGTTTCAAGCGGCATTGGCGGGCGGACCGGTAAAAAAGGGCATATGTGCCGTTCGGGTTCACATATTGCACCCGGGGCGGCGGTTCAGCCGACAAAGGCCTTTTCGATCACGAATTCGCGCGGGTCGGAATTGGCGCCCTCGGTCAGGCCGAACTCTTCGAGAATGGCCTTGATGTCATGGTTGAAGGCCAGGCTGCCGCAGACCATGGCGCGGTCGGTTTCCGGCTTGATCCCACCCTCGATCCCCAGATCGGCGAATACGGTGCCGTCTTTCAGCAGCTCGGTGATGCGGCCCATGCGCGGGCTCTCTTCACGGGTGGTGGTGGGGTAATAGCGGATCTTGTCGGCAAAGCCCTCGCCCATCAGCTCGGCCAACAGCTCGTCCTGGCGGATCTCCTCGATCAGCTGGCGGCCGTATTCCAGTTCCGCCACCTCGCGGCAGGTATGGGTGATGATGACCTCGTCGTAATCCTCATAGGTTTGCGGCTCGCGCAGGAGCGAGGCAAAAGGGGCAAAGCCGGTGCCGGTGGCAAAGAACCAGATGCGCTTGCCGGGCAACAGCGCGTCATGCACCAGCGTGCCAACCGGTTTGGGCCGCAGGATGATCTGGTCGCCGGGCTGGATATGCTGAAGCTTCGAGGTCAGCGGCCCGTCCTGCACCTTGATCGAGTAGAACTCCAGTTCCTCGTCCCAGGCGGGCGAGGCGATGGAATAGGCGCGCAACAGCGGTTTGCCATTGTCCCCCAACAGCCCGATCATCACGAACTCGCCCGAGCGGAAGCGCAGGCTGGCGGGGCGCGTGACACGGAACGAGAACAGCCGGTCGGTCCAGTGTTTCACTTGCGTCACGGTCTGAGCGTCGGGCAGGGTGGGGGCCTTGATGGCGGCGGCTTCGGTCACGGGTCTCATCTCGGTCATGGTTCATGTCACCGGTGCGGTAAGCCGGCGCCTCTCTCTAGTCTTTGACATACATCATGAAAAGGGGAATGTCTCCCCTTTTCATTAGTGTACGAATGAATTTGGACGTCAGGTCAGCCGCGCAGACGGGCCTGATAGTCATGCGCCTGCCAGTCGGCCCGGGCCAGCCATTGCGCCTCGGGCTGGCGTTCGGCAAGGGCTGCGTCGATCTCGACCTCGTCGAAACCGGCACGCCGCGCCATGGCATATTGATCGGCCAGCACATGGCCCTTGGCCCGCAGCCGCCCGGTATAGCCATGCAGGCGCAGGGTGCGCGCGATGGTAAAACCGCGCCCATCGGCGAAAGAGGGGAAATCCACCCGCACCATGCGCACCCGTGCCAGCCGCGCGGCCAGCGCGTCGGGGTCGGCATCTGCGGGCACGTCCAGCGCCACCACATCATTGGCCACATCGCCCAGGGCGGTGAATCCGTCGGTCCAGTCGTCGGGCTGAAAGCCCTGGTCGGTCACGAGTACAGTCATGTCTTTTCTCCACTGCGGACCATCTTTCCGTCGATGAAATGGATGCCGCATTCTTCCTTGGTCTGGTTGCGCCAGCGTCCGGCGCGCGGGTCTTCTCCGGGCGCCACCGGCGAGGTGCAGGGCGCGCAGCCGATCGAGGGGTACCCCTGTGCCACCAGCGGATGCCGGGGCAGGCGGTTTTCCTCCATATAGGCGCGCACGTCCTCGGGGGCCCAATGGGCCAGCGGGTTGACCTTGATCCGGCCGGTGCCGTCCTCGACCTCGAAGAAGTCGAGCGCGGCGCGGGTGCCGGCTTGGAACCGCTTTCGCCCGGTGATCCAGCCGTCATAGCCCGACAGCGCCCGTTGCAGCGGGATCGTCTTGCGCAGGGTGCAGCAGGCATCAGTATCGCGCAGGCGCAGGGCGCCATAGGGGTCGTCGCGGGCGACGTCATCGGCATCGGCGCGGATTACGTGAACATTCTTCAGGCCCAGGCGCTCGCTCACCTCCTGCTGATAGACCAGCGTTTCGGCAAACAGCATCTGGGTGTCGATGAACAACACCGGCACCTGGCGGTCGATCACCGCCGCCATGTGCAACAACACCACCGATTCAGCGCCAAAGCTCGACACCAGCGCGATATTGCCCGCCTCGCGCAGCGCCCCGTGCATGACATCGGTGGCGCTGTGATGCTTGTAGCGGGCGTTGAGCGCCGCGACCTTCTGCGTCAGAACGCTTCGGTCGCGGCCCAGTTCGTTCTGGATCTCGTCAAGCGGCATCGGCGCGGGCCTCGGGATAGAGCGCCGCCTTGAACGGCGCCATGCCAACCCGGCGATAGGTGTCGATAAAGCTCTCCTCGCGGTCAAGCCTTTGATCCAGATAGGTTTCCACGATCCGCTCGATGGCGGGCACGATCTGGTCATAGGCAAAGCCGGGGCCGGTCCGCTCGCCGATGGCGGCGGTTTCGGTGGCGTCGCCGCCAAGGGTGATCTGGTAGTTCTCGACGCCCGCCCGATCGAGGCCGAGGATGCCGATATGGCCCACATGATGGTGGCCGCAGGCATTGATGCAGCCCGAGATCTTGATCTTGAGCGCGCCGATCTCATGCTCCAGCTTCAGCTCTTCGAAGCGGGTGGCAATCTCCTGTGCCACGGGGATCGAGCGGGCAGTGGCCAGCGCGCAGTAATCCATGCCGGGGCAGGCGATGATATCGCTGATCAGGCCGATATTGGCGGTGCCCAGCCCGTTCGCAGCCAGCTTGGCATGGATCGCGGGCAGGTCGGATTTGTGCACATGCGGCAGGATCACGTTCTGCTCGTGGCTGATGCGCAGCTCGTCATAGCCAAAGCGCTCGGCCAGATCGGCCATCACCCGCATCTGTTCGGCGCTGGCATCGCCCGGCGTGGCGCCATGCGCCTTGAGCGAGATGGTGACAATGGCATGATCGTCCCGCTTGTGCGCGGCGATGTTGGTATCGACCCAGGACCGGAACACCGGATCCTTGGCATAGGCCGCGTCGAACGGTGCCAGCGAGGACGTCCGCCAGGACGGAGGAGCGAAATGCCCCTTGATCTCGTCCAGCAGCGCCATGTCGGCGCCCTTGAACTGGCCGCGCACCTGGATGAACCTTTCGTTCACCTTGGCCCGGATCGCCTCGATCCCGTGTTCGAAGACGGTGATCTTGATGCGCGCCTTGTACTTGTTGTCGCGCCGCCCGATCTGGTTCCAGACCGAGACCGTAGCTTCGAGATAGGCGAGCAGGTCGTCAAAGGCGACAAAGGGGCTCAACTCCTGCCCGATCATCGGCGTGCGGCCCAGGCCGCCGCCGACGATCACGCGGGCGCCCAGCACGCCGTCGCGCTCAACCAATTGCAGGCCGATGTCATGCGCCTTGATCACCGCCCGGTCATTCTCGGATCCGGTGATGGCGATCTTGAACTTGCGCGGCATGAACTGGAACTCGGGGTGGTCGGTCGACCATTGCCGCAGCAGCTCGGCATAGGGGCGGGGGTCGGCCACCTCATCCGCCGCGGCACCGGCGAAATGGTCTGCGGTCACGTTGCGGATAGTGTTGCCGCTGGTCTGGATCGCGTGCAGCCCGACCTCGGCCAGAGCGTCCAGCATGTCGGGCACGTCGCGCAGCTTGGGCCAGTTGTACTGTATGTTCTGGCGGGTGGTGAAATGGCCATAGCCCTTGTCCCATTTCTCGGCCAGCAGGGCCAGCTGCCGCATCTGCGCCGAATTCAGCGTGCCATAGGGGATCGCCACCCGCAGCATATAGGCGTGCAGTTGCAGATAGAGCCCGTTCATCAGGCGCAGAGGCTTGAACTCGTCTTCGGTCAGCGAACCGTCGATGCGGCGTTCCACCTGGGCGCGGAACTGGGCGTTGCGCTCGGCAAGAAAGGCGGTGTCGAATTCGGAATAGCGATACATGTCTGGCTGTCCTTGGGTGCAGCCCCGGAGCCGGGGCCTTTTGAGGGGGGAAGGGCCTGTGGCTCAGGCCCGGGGCTGCGGAGAGGTTTCCTGCTTGCCATGGGCATAGTTGGACGGGCCGGTCCGGCGGAAATCCTCTCGAAAATGTACGGGCTCGGGGCCGTTCGGGCCGGGGCGGGCATCGGCCAGATAGGCGCCCACGACGCGGGCGGCCTGGCGTGAGGCGTCCAGCAACCGCAGCTGCGCATGCGCCTCATCGGTGATCAGCTCGGCCTCGGACAGCAGCCGCGACCAGCGGTCGTCGGCGGTCTGATAGATCACGTCGCCGTCGAGCAGGTCATTGGCGGTGACAATCTTGGGGGTGAATGCGCGGGCCATCAGGCAAGCTCCTTGTTGATCGTGCTGAGGGCGGCCGCCGCGTCGCGCGGGGCCAGGCCCAGAAAGGTAAGGGCGGGGCCGTCCATCTCGGCGGCGGCCAGATCGGCGGGCAGGCGGTCGAGCGTGGTGGCCAGTACCCGCTGGTCCGGGCGCGAGGCGTTTTCCACCAGCGTCACCGGTGTCGCGCGGTCGGCGCCGTGCATGATCAGCCGGCCCTGTACAAAGCGGGCCGATTTCTTGCCCATGTAGATCGCGGCCACCGCGCCGGGGCGGGCCAGCGCCGTCCAGTCGTGATCGGCAAAGCCTTGCATGTCATGGCCGGTCAGAAAGCGCACCGCGCTGTTGCGCCCGCGCCGGGTCAGGCTTTGCCCAATGCCCGCCACCGCCGCCGAGGCGGCGGTGATGCCCGGCACGATGCGCCAGCTGATCTCGGCGGCCGAGACCGCGTCGATCTCTTCATCCAGGCGCCCGAACACGGTCGGATCGCCCGACTTCAGCCGCACCACCCGGGCGCCGCGGCTGGCATGATCCACCAGCAGCGCGTCGATATCGCCCTGTTTCCACGAGGGGCCGAACCCGGCTTTGCCCACATCGACCAGCTCAGCGGTTTCACCCGCCAGTGCCAGTACCGCATCGCTGATCAGCCGGTCATGCAGCACCACATCCGCCGCCGCAAACGCCTTGAGCGCGGCAACCGTCAGCAGATCGGGATCGCCGGGACCTGCGCCGACAAAATCGACATGTCCGGGTCCCGGGTATATGCGCGGGGCTGTCATGCGGCCTGTCTCCTGTTTGACTTGCCTCTCAATATAGGAAATATTCCCTATCAAGCTCCATATGCTGCGCCAAATAAGGACATTCGTTCCATCTCGGTGGCGGTAAGGGACGCGGGTTCGGATTTTGAGGAAAAACCAGAATGTCAGTGCGCATTGACGAAACGGACCGGAAAATTCTGGTCGAGCTGCAACGCGATGCCAGCCAGTCGCTGGACGAGATCGCCAGCCGGGTCGGCAGTTCCAAGACCCCGGTCTGGAATCGGATACGCAAGCTCAAGGGGGCGGGCGTGATCGGTCAGCAGACGGTGATTCTCGACCCCGAGGCGCTGGGGTTCGAGGCCTGTTTCTTTGTCCTCATCCGCACCTCTGAACACGAGGTGGGATGGCAGAAACAGTTCCTCAAGGCGCTTCAGGACCGCCCCGAGGTGCAGGAGGCGCACCGGCTGGCGGGAGATATCGACTATATCCTAAAGGTCCGGGTCAAGAATGCCCGCGCCTATGATGCCTTCTATCAGGCGCTGATCTCCGAGGTGCGGGTGCACAATGTCACCGCGCTGTTGTCGATGGAGGAGATCAAATCGACCACCGTCCTGCCGCTGTGAAAGGTCGCGCTGCCCTCTTGCCTTGGCCGCGCTTGGGTGCAAGACCCTAGGATATGCGGCGTTGGTGGGTCATCTCGGGCTTTCTGGCGGCGGTGGCGGTCTTGGCCACCGGTGTCTGGAGCTATGGCTATCGTCAGGCATTGGGGCAGCTTGCGCAGCGGGCCGAGGCAGATCTTGAACTGGCGAGCGACCGGTTGACCGCGCAATTGCAGCGTTACCAGGAAACCGCCGTTCTGCTGGCGGATCATCCGGCTCTGGGCAATCTGGGCGCCGAGACGGGGCGCCAGCAGGCACAGTCGCTGTTTCTTGATGTGGCAGACAAGACCTCGGCGCTTGAGATCCTTTATGCCGATACCCAGGGCCGCGTACTGGCGTCGGCGCGCGGAACGCTGTTCAGCGACATATCCGAGACCGGTTATTTCCGGCGCGCGCTGCATGGCGCGCTGGGTAGCGCGCATGGCGTTCAGCACCCGCTGGGCCTGCGCGCGATATATTATGCCGCTCCCGCGTTCGGCGCTGATGGAAAGGTGCGCGGCGCCCTGGTCGTTGCCGTGGATATCGCGCATCTGGAGTGGGATTGGCGCGGCAACACTCCTGCGGTGTTCTTCACCGATGCCTTCGGCCAGGTCTTTATCTCGAACCGCAGCGAGTTGCTGTGGTGGAGACGGCCCGCCGGTCAGCCCGGCCTGGTACCGGCAAAGGGGCCGTCCTTGCCTTTTGCGGCACATCGGGTGGGGGGGTACGAGATCTGGCAGCTCGACTGGGGGCCATACCTGCCGGCGCGGGCGCTGCACATGACCCGGCCGCTGCCGGTGATCGGCATGACGGGCGAGGTGCTGGTCGATGTGTCGCCCGCCCGTCGTATCGCCGGGTTGCAGGCTGCGGCGGTGGCCGCGATCTGCCTGGCCTTCGGTGCCATGCTCTATCTGGCGACAGAACGCCGTCGTACCCTGGCTGACGCCAACAAGGTGTTGGAAAGCCGGGTGGCCCAGCGCACACGCGCCCTGACCGCCGCCAACAGCGCGCTGCGCCGCGAGGTGGCCGAACGGCAAGAGGCCGAGGCGGCGCTGAAGCGCGCCCAGGCCGAACTGGTGCAGGCGGGAAAACTGAGCGCGCTGGGCCAGATGTCGGCGGGCATCAGCCACGAATTGAACCAGCCGCTGATGGCGATCCGGCAATTCGCCGATAACGGCACCGCTTTTCTGGCACGAGGCAATTCCGACAAGGCGACCGAGAATCTTGGTCGTATCTCGGACATGGCGGCGCGGATGGCGCGGATCATCAAGAATCTGCGCGCCTTTGCCCGTAACGAGAGCGAGCCGGTGAGCCGTGTGGATCTGGTGCAGGTGATCGAGGCTGCGGTGGAACTGACCGAAGCGCGGCTGCGCGAACACGCCGTGACACTCGACTGGAACCCGGGCACCGTCGGCCCGGTGCTGGCGCGCGGCGGCGAGGTGCGGTTGACCCAGGTCTTTGTCAACCTGATCAACAATGCGGTCGACGCGATGATGGATCAGGAGACGCGTCATATCCGCATCGCGATCGAAACCGGTCCCCGCTTGCTGGTGCGGGTGCAGGATTGCGGTCCGGGGCTGAAGGAACCTGAAAAGGTGTTCGAACCCTTCTATTCCACCAAGGCGGTCGGCAGTTCCGAGGGTATGGGGCTGGGCCTGTCGATCTCTTACGGGCTGGTGCAGAGCTTTGGCGGCAATATCCGGGGCAGCAACACCCGCGGCGGCGCCGAATTCACGGTCGAGCTTGACCCCTGGCAAGAGGAGGCGGCGGCATGATCGACAAGGTCCTGCTGGTCGATGACGACGCGGCGGTGCGCGAGGCACTGGGGCAGACGCTGGAACTGGCTGATTACGCGGTGCAGACGGCAGGATCCTTCGTGGCGGCCAAGGATCACATCACCGCCGGATTCCGGGGCGTGATCGTGTCCGATATCCGCATGCCGGGGCGCGACGGGTTCCACCTTCTGTCCTATGCGCAGGACGTCGACCCGGACTTGCCGGTGATCCTGCTGACCGGAGAGGGCGACATTCCCATGGCGGTCCGCGCCATGGGGGATGGTGCCTTTGATTTCTTGGAAAAACCCTGTGCCGCTGCCGACCTGCTGGCAGTGATCGCGCGCGCCATGGCGGCGCGCGTGCAGGTGCTCGAGACACGGGCGCTGAAACGGCAGCTCGATCGGGGCGATCCGGCGGCACGGATGCTGTTCGGCAGCTCGGCCCGGGCCGAGGCGCTGCGCGAGCGGGTGCGCAGCGTCGCCCCAACCGGTGCCGAGGTGCTGGTGACCGGTCCGGCGGGCAGCGGCATTTCCAAGGTGGCCGAGGTGATTCACCTGATGTCGCCGCGCGCGCAGGGCGGTTTTGTCAAACGGGCCGCGGCCGGGCTGGACGCGGCCGAGCTGTCCCGGCTCTGTACCGAGACCGGGCAAGGCTCGCTGTTTCTGGACGAGGTCTCGGCCCTGTCGCAGGCGGCGCAATACGCGCTGCTGGAAGAGATGGAACAGGCCGGTGGCGCAAGGCTGCTGGCGGGCAGCACCGCCGATCTGGCCGCGCTGGTGGGGAAGGGGAGTTTCAGCGCCGAACTTTTCTACCGACTGGAGGGGATGCAGGTGCGCATTCCGGCGCTGGCCGAGCGGCCCGAGGATATCCCGGTGATCTTTCGCCATTACGTGATGCAGGCGGCAGAGCAGGCGGGTATCGCGCCACCCGCTGTCTCGCCGGACCACCTCGCTGCCCTTATGGCGCAGGATTGGCCGGGCAATGCGCGCTCGCTGATGTCGGCAGCGATGCGATTTGTGCTGGGCATGCCCGAAGAGGTGAGCGAGGCCACGGAACTGGGGCTGGCCGAACAGATGGCAAGGGTGGAGCGCACCCTCTTGATCGCCGCGCTGGGGCGTCACAACGGCCGAGCCGCCGAGGCGGCGCAGGCGCTGAAACTGCCGCGCAAGACATTTTACGACAAGCTGGCCCGCTACAGCATCAAGCCCGAGGCCTATCGTCGCTAGCGTTACGGATGCGGCGGGCGCCAAGAAAATTCGACGAATTTTCTTGGCCTGCGCTTCAGACGAGCGGCAACGCGCGATTCGCAGAGTTGTGCGGGAATCCGCACATGGGCGAAATCGGCTGTGCGGAAACTCGCACAGCAGAGGCGGCCTGCCGGCGACTAGCGAATCGATCTACACTTTAAAGTTCTGAAATTAAAAACAAAAATACAATCAAATCCGAACGTCTTCAGAACCGTTGAGTGGCGTCAGGCGATTCGCTTCACTGCCTGCATGTGGCGCCTCTGGCGTCCGAGGAACATGTGACAGACTTTTGGGAGGACAAAAGACATGAAATTCCTGACAACCGCCGCAACCGCGCTGGCCCTGACCGTGACCGCCGGCGCCGCCATGGCCGCCTGCGACGACGGTGAAATCGTGGTCAAATTCGCCCACGTGACCAATACCGACAAGCACCCCAAGGGGATCGCCGCCTCGCTTCTGGCCGAGCGCGTCAATGCCGAGATGAACGGCACCATGTGCATGGAGGTCTATCCGAACTCGACCCTCTACAATGATGACAAGGTGCTCGAGGCGATGTTGCAGGGCGATGTGCAACTGGCTGCGCCCTCGCTGTCGAAATTCGAGAAGTTCACAAAGAAATTCCGTCTCTTCGATCTGCCCTTCATGTTCAAGAACGTGGATGCGGTGGACGCGTTCCAGACCTCGGATGCCGGTCAGGCCCTGCTCGACAGCATGCAGAAGCGTGGCCTTCAGGGCCTTGCCTATTGGCATAACGGCATGAAGCAGATGTCGGCGAGCAAGCCGCTTCTGGTGCCGTCGGATGCCAACGGGCTGAAGTTCCGCGTTCAGTCCTCGGACGTGCTGGTCGCACAGATGGAAGCGATGGGCGCAAGCCCGCAGAAAATGGCCTTCTCCGAAGTCTATGGTGCCTTGCAGCAGGGCGTTGTCGACGGGCAGGAGAACACCTGGTCGAACATCTACGGCCAGAAGTTCTTTGAGGTGCAGGACGGCACCACCGAAACCAACCACGGCATCATCGACTATCTGGTGGTGACCTCGGTCGATTGGCTGGACAGCCTGGACGCCGGCGTGCGCGACCAGTTCCTGACCATCATCAAGGAAGTGACCGATGCCCGCAACGCGGAATCGACCAAGGTCAACAACGAGGCCCGCAACGCGATCCTCGCCGCCGGTGGCGTGGTACGCGAGTTGAGCGCCGAACAGCGCCAGGAATGGGTCGATACCATGAAGCCCGTCTGGGACAAGTTCGTGGACGACGTGGGCCAGGATGCGATCGACGCGGCCCAATCCATCAACGCCTCGATGTAATCCAGGCACAGCCTGACGGGGCGCGGGCAGGACTGTCCGCGCCCTTTTTCATAAAAACAAGGGACGAGGGACATGCATCCGCACAAGAGCGAAAGCTGGGTGGATCGCATTGAAGAGACGATCATTGCCGTGCTGCTGGGCTTCATGACAGTGATCACCTTTGCCAATGTGGTCGCACGCTACGTGTTCAATCACAATATTCTCTGGGCGCTCGAACTGACGGTGTTCATGTTCGGCTGGCTGGTGCTGCTGGGGGCAAGCTATGCCGTCAAGAAGAACGCCCATCTGGGGGTCGACGCGGTCATCAACATGCTGTCGCCCAAGGGGCGCCATGTGTTGGCGATGATATCGGTCACCATCTGCATCCTGTTCACGTTGCTGCTGCTCAAGGGCGCGTGGGACTACTGGTCGAACTTTGCCAATCTGCCGCAGACCACCGGGCGCGTGTTTCCGACCGGCTTCGAGGACAAGTTCCGCCCCAAGGGCTGGTACGAGACCAACGACATCCCGCACCCGGCGATCCTGGGCTGGATGGAGACCGTGTTCAACGAGGGCGACGAATACGAGAAACTGCCGCGGCTGGTGCCCTATCTGGTGCTGCCGCTCAGCATGGGCCTGCTGCTGTGGCGGTTCCTGCAAGTGGCCCGCAGCATCTGGACCGGCGGCCAGGACCGCATGATCGCCAGCCACGAGGCCGAGGACGAACTGGAAGAAGTTCGCGAGCAACTGGGGAAGGATGACTGATGGACGTGGTGCTTCTCTTTGTGATGGTGGTGGGGTTCCTGCTGATCGGGGTGCCCATCGCGGTTGCGCTCGGCTTCAGTTCGGTCCTGTTCCTGCTGATCTTCTCCGACAGCTCGCTGGCCTCGGTGGCGCAGACGCTGTTCCAGGCCTTCGAGGGCCATTTCACCCTGCTGGCGATCCCCTTCTTCATCCTCGCCTCGTCCTTCATGACCACCGGCGGGGTGGCGCAGCGGATCATCCGGTTCGCCATCGCCTGTGTCGGCCATCTGCGCGGCGGTCTGGCCATCTCGGGCGTGTTTGCCTGCATGATGTTTGCCGCCCTCTCCGGTTCGTCCCCGGCGACAGTGGTGGCGATCGGTTCCATCGTCATCGCAGCGATGAAACAGGCGGGCTATACCAAGGAATTCGCCGCTGGCGTGATCTGTAACGCGGGCACGTTGGGCATCCTGATCCCGCCCTCGATCGTGATGGTGGTCTATGCCGCCTCGGTCGAGGTCTCGGTGGGCCGGATGTTCCTGGCCGGTGTCATTCCGGGCATTCTGGCCGGTGTCATGCTGATGGTGGCGATCTATGTCATGGCCACGATCAAGGGCATGCCCAAGGGCGATTGGGCTGGCTGGGGCGAGATCGGCGACAGTTTCCGCGACGCTTTGTGGGGGCTGATGCTGATCGTGGTGATCATGGTCGGTATCTACGGCATCCCCGGCATCACCAGCGCCATCTTCACGCCGACAGAGGCGGCGGCGGTGGCCTCGGTCTATGCCTTCCTGGTGGCCTCCTTCGTCTATCGCGACATGGGGCCGCTGGCGGCTGAGCATAACGGCGGCGTGCGCAAGAGCCTGCTGACCCGGCCGCTGGCACTGGTGGGGGCGTTCTTTCACAAGGACACCCGCAACACCCTGTTCGAGGCGGGCAAGCTGACCGTGACGCTGATGTTCGTGATCGCCAACGCGCTGATCCTGAAACATGTTCTGACCGACGAGCAAGTGCCCCAGCATGTGGCCAACGCGATGCTGTCGGCGGGTCTGGGCCCGATCACCTTCTTGATCGTGGTCAACGTGATCCTGCTGATCGGCGGCCAGTTCATGGAGCCCTCGGGCCTGCTGGTCATCGTGGCGCCGCTGGTGTTCCCGATCGCCATCGAACTGGGGATCGATCCGATCCATCTGGGCATCATCATGGTGGTGAACATGGAAATCGGGATGATCACGCCGCCGGTGGGTCTGAACCTCTTCGTGACCTCGGGCGTGGCGGGGATGCCGATGATGAGCGTGGTGCGTGCCGCGCTGCCCTTCCTGGCCGTGCTCTTCGTCTTCCTGATCCTGGTGACTTATGTGCCCTGGCTGTCGACGGTGCTGCCCAACGCGCTGATGGGGCCAGAGATCATCATCAAGTAACGGATGCGGCTCCAATCGGGAAACCATGCCGGGCAGGGAAACTTGCCCGGCATTATTGTTTTCGGACCGATGCTGTGCGGTTTGTCGCCTCAGCCCTCGGGACGTGGCGGCGCGCGTCGCTTCTGAAATCCGGTCTTGGACTGTTCGAAACCCGCATCAAGATAGAAGCGCAGCACCTCGGGCCGGTGTGAGCCTGTCATTAGCATGAGCTTGTAGCAGCCCGCCTTCCATGCTGCCGCAGTCGCATGGTCGAGCAACCGCTGGCCAAACCCCTGTTGCCTGAAATCGCCATGGGTCACCACATTCTCGATCAGCCCATAGGGGCTGCCGCCCCGCGTCAGGTTAGGAATGACGATCAGGGTGCAGGAGGTAACCAGAGCATCCGCGACCTCTCCGACGAAAACATCGCTGCCCTCGTAGCAGAGCAGTTGCGTCAGGATGTCCCGTGCCCTGTCTGGCGCGGGCGGCGGCGCATCCTCTGGGTTGAGGTGCCGGTAGAGGTCGAGAAGCCGCGGCAGATCTTCGTTCGAAGCCCGCCGGACACTGAGCGTTGGTGATGACATGCGTGCATGATCCCGGACCCGTGCGGCACGGGCAAGCTGTATATCAGCCTGCCGCCTGTTCCAGCGCGGTGACGATGGGCGAGAAATCGGCGGCCGTCAGGCTGGCGCCGCCGACCAGCGCGCCATCCACGTTCGAAACCGCAAAGATCTCGGCCGCGTTGCCCGGCTTGACCGAACCGCCATAGAGCAGGCGGATTGCCTCGGCGGTTTCCGAGCCGAAGCGCCCGATCAGTTGCTGGCGCAGGGTGTCATGCACCTCGGCGATCTGGTCAAGCGTCGGCACCAGCCCGGTACCGATGGCCCAGACCGGTTCATAGGCCACCACGACCTGCGTTCCGTCGATCCCGTCGGGCACTGACCCGGCCAGTTGCGCGCAGACCATGTCGAGCGTCTGGCCCGCCTCGCGCTGGGTCAGGGTCTCGCCGATGCAGATGATGGTGAAAAGCCCGGCCTCAAGCGCCGCGCGCGCCTTGTCGCAGACCTGAGCGTCGGTCTCGCCATGATCGGCGCGGCGTTCGGAATGGCCAAGGATGACAGCGCTGGCACCTGCATCGGCCAGCATCGGGGCGCTGATATCGCCGGTATGGGCGCCTGCGGTGGCGGCGTGGCAATCCTGGCCCCCGATCTGGACCCGGCTGCCACTGACGACCTGAGCGGCACGGTCGAGCAGCGTGGCGGGCGGGCAGATCAGCAGATCGACAGTAGCGGCGAGATGCGCCTCGGCAATCGTCTCAAGCTCTTCGAGCGCCGCGCCGGTGCCGTTCATCTTCCAGTTCCCTGCCGCCAGTTTGCGCCGCATCGCTTTCTCCCGAAATAGCCGTCCAGAATATCATCGACCTCCGATAGCATCGGGGAAGGGGCGTGACAATCGCGGGTGGCTGGTGAGCGGACCGGGGATCAGCGGTTGGAAAGCGACTCGTCGAACTTGATCGACTCCCCGCAGCCGCAGGCATCAACCACGTTGGGGTTCTTGAACTTGAACCCGGATTCCAGCAGCGAGACCTCGTAGTCGATCTCGGTGCCGAACAGGAACATCTGCGCCATGGGCGCGATCAGGATGCGGGCGCCGTCCTGCTCGACCACCTCGTCATGCGGATCGGCCTGATCCACATAATCCATGGTGTATTCCATGCCGGCGCAGCCGCCTTTCTTGACGCCGATGCGCAGTCCGGTATGGCCGCCCTTGTCCATCAGGCGGGCGATCTGGGTCGCCGCTCGGGGGGTCATGGTCACCGCCTGCTTGCCGGGAATGCCGAACATGAAAGTCTCCATTGTCGCGCGTTGCCCTTAATCTAGGGCGCTTGGGGGCTTGGCTCAAGTGTGGCTGAAAGAATGTGGGCCGCCCTCGGGCAAGAGCGGCCCACTCTATTGTGGATCCCACGCTGGGGGGAGGGCAGGACCCGAGGCCGGCCGTGACGACTCGTCCGGGAGGGGATGGGACCCGGACCCCGGTCAGCGGAAAGGCTGGGTGCGGCCTGTAACAGGGCGATCAAGGCAGCGTGAAGATTGAGTAAAGGTTTTGCGACAAGGGCCGGTTGTCTGTGGAAAACCGCCCCGCGCCGATCACATGAAGCCCAGTTCCAGCCGCGCCTCGTCGGACATCATCTCCATGCCCCAAGGCGGATCCCAGGTCATTTCGACCTCGACCGATTTGACACCAGGCACGCTTTCGACCGCTGCCCCGACCCAGCCGGGCATTTCGCCCGCCACCGGGCAGCCGGGCGCGGTCAGGGTCATGATAACCCGCACCTCGTTCTCGCCTGAGATCTCGACGGTATAGATCAGACCAAGCTCGAAGATGTTGACCGGAATTTCGGGGTCATAGACCGTGCGGCAGGCCTCGACCACCGGCTCGTACAGGTCGTGGTCGACGGAAGAGGGCGCAATCAGTGGCGCGCCTTCCATGGGTTCTGTCGCGTGGGTCATCTGGTCCTCGGCTTGTTACCTGAGCGATTATATAGGGAATGGGGCCGGGGGCGTCCAGAGGCAGGGCACCCCTTGTTGCTGGGCGGGGGCCGGAAAAATTGAATTTTTCCGACCTGTTTTCCTTGCCGGAAAACAGATCCGCCTCAGCCGTTGATATCGTCCTTAAAGGTTTTCACCTGGCCAGAAGGCAGGGCAAAGCTGCGCTTGAGCAGCAGCCAGGCGGTCAGTGACAGAGCGGCGAAGATCAACAGCAGCAGCGGCAGCGACGGCGTCACTGCCAGCAGCATCAGCCCGGTCAGCGCCGCGCCGATGGCGAAGCCCAGAAAGATGAAGCCGGGCAGCAGCATCTCGACCACGCCCAGCACCAGCGCACCGGCAAGCCAGAGCCACCAGACCGACCAAAGCGCGTCAATCATCACTTGCCCCCTTTCAGCAGCTTGAAGGCGTCACCAAAGGCTTCGAGCGCGTTGGCGGGCAGGATGATGGTTTGTTTCCCGGCGCCATTGCCCAAGGCATTGAGCGCCTCGACCTGTTTCAGCGCCACCTGGTATTGCGCGGCCTCCAGCCCGTGCGCGGCGATGGCGCGGGCCACGACCTCGGTCGCATAGGCCTCGGCCTCGGCCTGGATGCGGCGGGCCTTGGCGGTCTGCTCGGCGGCATAAAGCTCGGCATCGGCATTGAGTTCAACCGCGCGCTTTGCGCCTTCGGCCTTGGTCACCTGGGCGCGGCGTTCGCGTTCGGCATTCAGCTGTTGCAGCATGGCGTCGCGGGTGGCCTGATCCAGGTTCACATCGAGGATCTCGGCCCGGGTGACCTCGATCCCCCAATCGTCAACCGCATCCTCGACCGAGGATTTGATGGTGGAGATCAGCTGCGCCCGGTTCGATTGCACCTCGTCCAGGTCCATCTTGCCGATCTCGGCCCGCACGATCCCGGCCACGGTGGTGGAGATGGCGCCGTCCACGTCGCGGATGCGATAGACGGTCTTTTCCGGTTCGGTGATGCGGTAGAACACCGATGTGTCCACCTGCACCAGCACGTTGTCCTTGGTGATCGCGTCCTGGCTGGCGGTCGGGAGCTGGCGTTCGAGGATCGAGATCTTGTGCCGGACCACATCGAGGAAAGGCACGATGAAGTTGATGCCCGGCCCCAGCACCGCATGCAGCCGCCCAAAGCGTTCGACCACGTATTTCTCGGATTGCGGGACGATGCGGATGCCCTTGAGAATGACCACGATGATAAAGATCGCGGCAGCAAGAAAGACGATGTTCTGGCTAACGAGGCCGATGATCTGCTCTTCGGTCATGCTGTATCCCTGATATTTGTGTACTATGGTATACATATGGGGCGGATGTTGCCGCCATTCAACATAGGTATGGTCTGTATCGCCCGCCGTGCAAAGGGGAAAGCGGGCGCGCGGCTTGCATTGCCGGCGCGCTTGGGGCAAAGCCTGCCCGGTTGACCCGAGCCGCGAGGATTAGATGAGCGAGCGTTTCTCTTTTGACCTGCATGCTAAGGATGGCAAGGCGCGTACCGGCGTTATCCAGACGCCGCGCGGTGAGGTGCGCACACCGGCCTTCATGCCGGTGGGTACGGCGGCAACCGTCAAGGCGATGATGCCCGAGAGTGTGCGCGCCACCGGCGCCGATATCCTGTTGGGCAATACCTATCACCTGATGCTGCGGCCCACGGCCGAGCGGATCGACCGGTTGGGCGGCCTGCACAAGTTCATGAACTGGGAGCGGCCGATCCTGACCGACAGCGGCGGGTTTCAGGTCATGTCGCTGGCAGGTTTGCGCAAGCTGACCGAAAAGGGCGTGACCTTCAAATCCCATATCGACGGGTCCAAGCACGAGCTGACCCCGGAGCGCTCGATGGAGATCCAGCGGCTGTTGGGCAGTGACATCGTGATGTGTTTCGATGAATGCCCGGCGCTGCCCGCCGACCGCGACCGGATCGCCGAAAGCATGCGGCTTTCAATGCGCTGGGCGGAACGCTCGCGCGCGGCGTTTGGCGACCGTCCTGGGCATGCGCTCTTTGGTATCATGCAGGGCGGGTTGGAGCAGGATCTGCGCGAGGAGAGCGCCGAGGCGTTGAAGGCGATCGGGTTCGAGGGCTATGCGGTGGGCGGTCTCGCTGTGGGCGAGGGTCAGTCGGCGATGTTTGGCTGTCTCGATTATGCGCCCGGCTTCCTGCCCGAAGACAAGCCGCGATACCTGATGGGGGTGGGCAAGCCCGACGATATCGTCGGCGCCGTCAAGCGCGGCATCGACATGATGGATTGTGTGCTACCGTCGCGCTCGGGTCGCACGGGACAGGTGTTCACCCGGCACGGGGTTCTGAACATCAAGAATGCGCGCCACATGGACGACCCGCGCCCGCTGGACGAGGCCTGCACCTGTCCGGCCTGCCGCAACTATAGCCGCGCCTATCTGCATCACGTGTTCCGCAGTCAGGAGATCATCAGCTCGATGCTACTGACTTGGCACAACCTGCATTATTACCAGGAAATCATGGCGGGCATGCGAGAGGCGATTGCGGCGGGCACTTTTGCCGCTTGGGAGGCCGATTTTCACGCGGGCCGGGCGCAAGGTGATATCGAACCGCTCTGACTCGCGACACCCAGCTTTGTAGCTTTGCGTTTGCGACATGTCAGAGTTGTGAAGAAAACGTTATCCCGTATTTTGCTGCTCGGGCGGGAAGATGTTCCTGCCCGTTCGGGCTTGGAACAAAGGCCCGGCGCTGGACGCAATCGGCAGATGTTCTTCTCTTTCGTCCGGACCTGCCCGAACTGTCTGCCCTTGCGGATCGGCGCCGAGGGCATAGTTGGGGCTGCACCGGCTGCGCTGACCATCGCCGCCACCGGACGAACACAGGAGAACCCACGATGACCGAGACACTCTTTTCCCCCCACAAGGCCGGCAATATCGCGTTGAAGAACCGGGTCGTGATGGCACCGCTGACGCGGAACCGGGCCGATGACACAACTGGTGTCGTGTTCGACCGGCACGCGGAATACTACGCCCAGCGCGCCAGCGCCGGGCTGCTGATCACCGAGGGCGCGCAGATCAGCGCCGAGGGCAAGGGCTATATCCAGACGCCGGGCATCCATACGCCCGAACAGGTGGCCGCCTGGCGCAAGGTGACCGATGCGGTTCATGCAAGGGGTGGCAAGATCGTGATCCAGCTCTGGCATGTCGGGCGGATCTCGCACACATCGCTTTTGCCGGACGGGCAGGCGCCGGTTTCGGCCTCGGCGATTGCGGCCAAGGCAAAGACCTTTACCCATGCCGGGTTCGAAAACACATCGGAGCCGCGCGCGTTGGAGACGGATGAGATCGCCCGTGTTGTGGCCGATTACGCCCATGCCACCCGTTGCGCGCGCGAGGCCGGGTTCGACGGGGTCGAGATCCATGCGGCCAACGGCTATCTGGTCGAGCAGTTCCTCAAGGATGGCAGCAACCGGCGGCAGGACGCCTATGGCGGGTCGGTCGAGAACCGCGCACGGTTCCTGTTCGAAGTCGTCGATGCCGTTGTGGGCGCCTGGGATGCGGGCCATGTCGGCATCCGCCTGTCGCCCTTCTCGGATGTGAACGGCATCTCTGACAACAACCCGATCGCCACCTATACGCCGGTGATCGAACGACTGGATACCTATGGGCTGGCCTATCTGCACATGGTCGAAGGTCAGACCGGCGGTGTCCGCGAAGGGGCGTTCGACGATCTGCGCCAGCTCTGGACCGGGACCTATATGGGCAACAACGGGTATGACCGGGCCAGCGCACTGGAACGGACCCGGATCGACGCGGTGGATCTGGTGGCCTTTGGCCGGCCGTACATTGCCAATCCCGACCTGGTCGAGCGCTTGACCGCCGACGCGCCGCTGAATGCAGGCGATACCGCCACCTATTACGGCGGCGGCGAAGAAGGATATACCGACTATCCGGTGTTGCAGACGGCCTGAAACAGGCCGCTCCCTTTGGCCGCCCACCGGGCGGCCAGGGGCAAAAGGTCAGGTTTGCCGGACTTGAAACGGTTCTGGATACATCGCTTTCTGCGCTCTGCATTTATTTGAAAACAAAGGAGATTGCCGTGAAGCGACTGGTATCTGCGGTGATGTGTATTTGGGGCGGAATGGTTGGCGCCGCCGAACTGGATGGTTGCGCGCTGAGCGCGGAACATTATGCCGATCTGGTGGCGCCGCTGCTGGACGGCGCCTGGCAGGCGCATAACGGACCCGGTCTGATGATGAAGATGGGTGCCAACGAGATGAAGCTGCCGATGCCGCGCGCGGGTCACCAGATCATGGCGATGTTGTACCGCGACGGCACCGTCTATGCCGACATGGCGCAGTTCGGCGAGGCCGAGATACGGCTGGCCGATCCCGAAACCGGCATTGCACCGGTCCCGGTTGATGGCGCGCAGCAATATCTCGATTTCGACAGGCTGGGGCTGGTCCCCGATTGCGGCAGCGTTGGGATGCTGCGGCTGGAATTCGACCAGGAACGGATTGACGAGGAGGGCACCCATCTGTGGCTGCATGTGCACTTGGCGGTACTGGACGAGGACCGGATGGGCGGTGTGCTGACCGTACAGGGGCGCGGCAAGGACGGGACCGAGACCCATGCGCGCCGCTTGGTCAGCTTCCTGCGCAACTGAGGGGCCGGGCGGGGCGACGGTCCGGCGCTCCTGCGCCCCGGCGCAGATCGCCCCGCCCGCCGTCCCGCAGGAATCCGCTGCGGCGGTGGTTTTGCAGACTTGCGGTCCGCTGGCAGTCGCGTCATTGTGCGCGGCACCAATTTACGGGTCTGGTTGAAATGGACGGGGACTCACCCCACCTTATCAGCCCGAGACAGGAGATGGCCGGGGGTCGCCTGAGACAGGGACCGGTGCCATCTTGCCAATGATAAGGATAGAGCATGCAAGAGCCTCTGAACGCCTCTTACCCCGTCCTGCCGCTGCGCGACATCGTGGTGTTCCCGCATATGATCGTGCCGCTTTTTGTCGGCCGCGAGAAATCGGTGCGGGCGCTGGAAGAGGTGATGCAGGAAGACAAGCAGATCCTGCTGTCGAGCCAGATCGATCCCGGTATCGACGACCCGGACAGTGACGGCATTTACCGCACCGGCGTGCTGGCCAATGTGCTGCAACTGCTGAAACTGCCCGATGGCACCGTCAAGGTGCTGGTCGAGGGGCAGGCACGAGTCAAGATCACCGCCTTCTTGGAAAACGACGTCTTTTTCGAGGCGCGTGCCGAATATCTGACCGAGATCCCCGGCGACGTGACCACCACCCAGGCGCTGATCCGCACCGTGGGCGATGAATTCGAGCGCTATGCCAAGGTGCGCAAGAACATTCCCGAAGAGGCGCTGGCCGCTGTTGGCGAGACCACCGAGCCCGCCAAGCTGGCCGATCTGGTCGCGGGCCACCTGGGCATCGAGGTTGGACAGAAACAGGACCTGTTGGAAACGCTCAGCGTCAGCGAGCGGCTGGAAAAGGTCTATGGCCTGATGCAGGGCGAGATGAGCGTTCTGCAGGTCGAGAAGAAGATCAAGACCCGGGTCAAATCCCAGATGGAGAAGACCCAGCGCGAATACTACCTCAACGAACAGATGAAGGCGATCCAGCGTGAGCTGGGCGATGGCGAAGAAGGTGCCGGCGAGATTGCCGAGCTGGAAGAGAAGATCGCCGCCACCAAGCTGTCGAAAGAGGCGCGTGAAAAAGCCGAGGCCGAGCTGAAGAAGCTCAAGAACATGTCGCCCATGTCGGCCGAGGCCACGGTCGTGCGTAACTATCTCGACTGGCTGCTGTCGATCCCGTGGGGCGTCAAATCCCGCGTGAAAAAGGATCTGGGCCGCGCCGAGGGCGTGCTGGATGCCGATCACTATGGGCTGGAAAAGGTCAAGGAGCGCATCGTCGAGTATCTGGCGGTGCAACAGCGCTCGGCCAAGTTGAAGGGGCCGATCCTGTGCCTTGTCGGCCCTCCGGGTGTGGGCAAGACCTCGCTGGGCAAATCGGTCGCCCGGGCAACGGGGCGCGAGTTCATCCGCATCTCGCTGGGTGGCGTACGTGACGAGAGCGAGATCCGCGGCCACCGCCGGACCTATATCGGTTCGATGCCGGGCAAGATCATCCAGGCGCTGAAAAAGGCGAAAACCACCAATCCGCTCATCCTGCTCGACGAGATCGACAAGATGGGGCAGGATTTCCGGGGCGACCCGGCAAGCGCGATGCTCGAGGTACTGGACCCGGAACAGAACAACACCTTCATGGATCATTATCTCGAGGTGGAATATGACCTCTCGAACGTGATGTTCCTGACCACGTCGAACAGCTACAACATGCCCGGACCGCTGCTGGACCGGATGGAGATCATTCCGCTGGCGGGCTATACCGAGGATGAAAAGCGCGAGATTGCCAAGCGCCACCTGCTGCCGAAGCAGACCAAGAACCACGGTCTGCGTGCCAAGGAGTTCGATCTGTCCGACGCGGCGCTGACCGACATCATCCGCTATTACACCCGCGAGGCGGGGGTGCGGAACCTGGAACGCGAAGTGGCCAAGATCTGCCGCAAGGCGCTGACGAAGATCCTCAAGAAAGACGCAGAAAAGGTCTCGGTAACGCCCGAGAATCTGGAGGATTTCCTGGGTGTGCGCCGGTTCAGGTTCGGTCTGGCCGAGAAGGACGATCAGGTGGGTGTCGTCACCGGTCTGGCCTGGACCAGCGTAGGCGGCGACCTGTTGTCGATCGAGGCGCTGCGCCTGCCGGGCAAGGGCCGGATGAAGACCACCGGCAAGCTGGGCGAGGTGATGAAGGAGTCGATCGACGCGGCGGCGTCCTACGTGCGCTCGATCGCCCCGGCCATCGGTGTAAAGCCGCCCCGGCTGGATCGCTGGGATATCCACGTGCACGTTCCCGAAGGCGCCACGCCCAAGGACGGCCCCAGCGCCGGTATCGCCATGGTCACCTCGATCGTGTCTGTGCTGACCCAGACGCCCGTGCGCAAGGACATCGCCATGACGGGTGAGGTCACGCTGCGCGGCAATGTGCTGGCCATCGGCGGACTGAAGGAGAAGCTGCTCGCCGCCCTGCGCGGCGGCGTCAAGACCGTGCTGATCCCGGCCGAGAACGAAAAAGACCTGCGCGAGATCCCCGACAACGTGAAGGAGGGGCTGACGATCATCCCTGTCGCGCATGTGTCCGAGGTGCTGAAACACGCGCTTGTTCGCCAGCCCGAAGCGATTGAATGGGACGAGGCCGCCGAGGAAGAGGCCGCCGCCGCCAAATCGGCGCTTCCGGGTGGCGAAGGCGCCTCGGCCACAGCGCACTGAACGAGTTTGCACTTGCTGACAAGGGCGGGCCTTTTGGCCCGCCCTTGTTGTATCCGGACACCTGATTTCAACTATTTTGTGAGTGAATGTAGCCAGATCGGAAACAAATAGCTAAGCTTCCGAAAACAAAACAACGGGGCACCAAAATGGTAAAGCGCAGTACACGGACGACGACCACAGCACGCAAGACCACCACGCGCCGCAGCACACGTTCCACCTCCGGCACCGCCACCGCAAAGGAAAAGACCGCCGCTGCCGAAGCGGAGCCGGTAGACCCCGAGATCGAATCTGTCGAGGCCGCCGAAGCGCTTGATACGCCGCTGCCCCGCGTGGTGCGCGCCGACGAAGCCGAGGATCAGGATAACGGAAACGAGTTGCGCAAGCGCGAGCTGATCGATCTGGTTGTCGCCCGGTCCGACGTGAAGAAGAAATATGTCAAACCCGCCGTCGAGGCGATGCTGGCGATCATGGGCGAGGCGATTTCGGAAGAACGCGATCTGAACCTCCAGCCGCTTGGCAAGCTCAAGGTGAACCGCTCGACCGACAAGGGCAACGGGCAGGTGATCATCTGCAAATTGCGCCGCAGCACCCATGCAGAGGAAGAAGTGGAAAAACTTGATGCGGACCCTCTTGCAGAGGCTGCCGAGTAACGCTAAAAGCCTGCCTCACGGGTGATTAGCTCAGTGGTAGAGCGCTTCGTTCACATCGAAGATGTCAGGAGTTCAAATCTCTTATCACCCACCAGATTTCAAAGCCGCCGGGCAGTAATCCGGCGGTTTTTTGTTTTGGTAGGGATAGTTACACCAACAAGCTTACGTTGTTGGGGTCACAGCCCCGGCAGGCGGTCGAGCAGGGCGCGACGACCAAAGGTGGTGCCCGGCCGGTCGCCCAGGTCAAAGCGCAGGCCGATGCCGACAAAGGCATCGTTGTTGCTGAAATTGGCCACTCGGGCGTTGCCGGTACCAACCTCACCATACAGGTTCACGCCGCTTCCCAACCCGTAATCGGCGCCGATCGCCATGCGGGTCATGTTGGCACCGGTCTTGTTGTCCATGAAATCGACGCTGGCGTTCAGGCTGAGCGGACCGCTGCCCACGTCGCTGCTTATCTTGCCGCCGAGCAGGGTTGCGTTGGTCCCCTGCACGCGGCCACGCGAGAAATAACCCTCCAGCCGAATGGCCGAGAAATCGTAGGCGGCTTCGAGACCGTAGAAGTTGCGGTCGATGCCGCCACCATCCTCGGTGCCCCAGAACCCGCCGACCGCGCCGCCATAGCCGAACTTGTAGATAC
This sequence comes from Ruegeria sp. YKSF070, assembly GCF_059612725.1. Taxonomy (NCBI): domain Bacteria; kingdom Pseudomonadati; phylum Pseudomonadota; class Alphaproteobacteria; order Rhodobacterales; family Roseobacteraceae; genus Ruegeria; species Ruegeria sp. YKSF070. The sequence continues at coordinate 24,000 of NZ_JBXWRD010000004.1, forward strand.
CATGCAGCGTGGCGCTGCGGCCGCTGCCGCCGACTTGATCGAACTTGTAATAGCCGACGTCAAGTTGGGTTGCGACAGAACTGCCAAGACCAAGCTCGAAAGAGCCTTGCAGCGCCTGACGCGCGCCCTTGGATTTGTTGGTGAACTGATAGTGGTTGATGTCGACATTGGCGCCGACAAGACCAATACTCTGTGCCGAAAGGCTGGCGGGGCTTACGCCGAGCGCCAATACCGCCGCTGCCACGCGGAGTTTCATGCTGCTGCTCCTTAGCCTGATGCGCTGGGATGCGCGGGCGCTTTGCGCGCTCTCTGTTGCGATCATATACATCGCGCCGAATCAGGTAAAGGTCTTTGATTCTGCGAGCGGAATCCAGTTGGCGCCGCTGCCGGTGCCGCCGGGCAGGGGCCTCGCACCCCCGCCCGGCGAGACTATCAGAACAACGATTCCAGAAGCGGACGTGTATTCTCTGCCGTCATCGCCACCGGGTTGCCGCCGGTCGAGGGGTCGTTCAGTGCGTCACGCACCAGCACGTCGATATCGGGGCTGGTGACGCCCAGATCGGTCAGCGTCTTGGGGATACCGAGCGAGATGTTCAACTCGTCGACATAGGCCGCGAACCCGTCAAACCCGCCCGCAATGCCCAGATAGGCGGCGGCCTCGGCCAGCACGCCCTGGGCCGCGGGGCGGTTGAATTGCAGCACGGCCGGCATGCAGACCGCGTTGGTGGTGCCGTGATGGGTGTGGTGATGCGCGCCAATGGGGTGCGACAGCGCATGGATGGCGCCCAGCCCTTTCTGGAAGGCGGTGGCGCCCATGGCGGCGGCTGACATCATATGCGCGCGCGCCTCAAGGTCCGACCCGTCGGCATAGGCGCGGGGCAGGTATTCCTTGACCAGCCGCATGCCTTCCAGTGCGATGCCCTGGCTCATCGGGTGGTAATGGGGCGAGCAATAGGCCTCGACACAATGGGCAAAGGCATCGAGGCCGGTGCCTGCGGTAATGAATTTCGGCATGCCCACGGTCAGTTCCGGGTCGCAGATCACCACCTTGGGCAGCATCAGCGGGTGAAAGATGATCTTTTTCTCGTGGGTTTCCGAATTGGTGATCACGCCCGCGCGGCCCACTTCCGATCCTGTCCCGGCGGTGGTGGGCACGGCGACGATCGGGTGAATGCCCGCCGGGTCGGCGCGGGTCCACCAGTCGCCGATATCCTCGAAATCCCAGAGCGGACGGGTCTGGCCTGCCATGAAGGCCAGCGTCTTGCCCAGATCAAGCCCCGAGCCGCCGCCAAAGGCGATCACCCCGTCATAGCCGCCCTCGCGATAGACTTTCAGTCCGGCCTCGACATTGCGCTCGGTCGGGTTGGGATCAACCTCGGAAAACATCGCCCGGCCCAGGCCCGCGGCCTCCATCAGGTCCAGCGTGCGGGTGGTGATCTCCATCGCGGCCAGCCCCTTGTCGGTGACCAGCAGCGGCTTGGATATACCGGCGGCCTTGCAGGCCTCGGCGATTTCGGCGATCCGCCCCGCACCAAAGCGGATGGTGGTGGGATAGGACCAGTTTCCAACAAGTTTCATGGGCCTCAAGCCTTTTTCAGGTGGTAGGATTTGGGACGGGTCAGGGCGTGAAAGCCCAGCACGGACAGGCCCGCGCCCCGGCCGGTATCCTTGCAGCCGGTCCAGCAAAGCGCGGGATCAAGGTAATCGCAGCGGTTCATGAACACGGTGCCGGTTTCCAGCCGCCTGCCGATCTCGTCGGCGCGGGCGGTGTCGCGGGTCCAGATCGAGGCGGTCAGCCCGAACTGGCAATCGTTCATCAGCGCAATCGCCTCTTCGTCATCGGCGACCGGCATGATGCCCACGACGGGCCCGAAGGTCTCTTCGCGCATGATCTCCATGTCATGGGTGACATTGGTCAGGATCTGCGGCGTCAGATAGGCGCCGCCGTCATCTTGCGCGAACCGTTCGATATGGGCGGTCGCGCCCTTGGCGATGGCATCCTCGATCTGGTCGCGCGCCACCTGGGCAAAGCGCACATTGGCCATCGGCCCGATCGTGGTCTCGGGGTCCAGCGGATTGCCCAGTTTGTAACCCTTTACCAGCGCCACCGCCTTGTCGACAAAGGCGTTGAACAGGCTCGCATGCACATAGATCCGCTCGATCCCGCAACAGCACTGGCCCGAGTTGAACATGGCCCCGTCGATCAGCGTCTCGACGGCGGCGTCCAGATCGGCATCGGCCCGGACATAGCCCGGATCCTTGCCACCCAGCTCGGTCGAGACGGGGATGAAGGTGCCGGCGGCGGCGCGTTCCATCGCCTGACCGCCCCGGACCGATCCGGTGAAATTGACGAAATTCACCTTGCGGCGGGAAATCAGCTCGGCGGTGGTGTCGTGGTCCAGCACGATGTTCTGGAACACGTCCTCGGGGATGCCCGCGGCATGAAACGCCTCGGCCATCCGCTCGCCCACCTGCAGGGTTTGGGCGGCATGTTTCAGGATCACCGTATTGCCCGCCATCAGCGCGGGCGCGACTGTGTTGATCGCGGTCATGTAGGGATAGTTCCAGGGCGCCACCACCAGCACTACACCAAAGGGCTCGCGCTCGATCTTGCGCAGAAAGGCGTCGCTGTCCTCGATCACCAGCGGCGCAAGCGCGCTCTCGGCGATCCCGGCCATATAGGTGGCGCGCTCGTTGAAACCGCCGAACTCGCCGCCATAGCGGACGGGGCGGCCCATCTGATGGGCCAGTTCCACCGCCATGCGATCGGTGGTCTTGCCCACCTCGGCCACGGCCGCCAGCACCAGCGCCACGCGCTCGGCCAGGGGGCGCGCGGCCCAAGCGGCTTGCGCGGCGCGGGCGCGCTCGGCGGCGTCCATGGCCGCCTCGCGCGTGGCCGCGGGCCGCTCCAGATAGACCGATCCGTCGATCGGCGAGATGCATTGCACGGTTCTTGTCATGACCGAACTCCAGTTTCGGGGGGCATAAGCCACCCCTGTCTTCTTTCTGGTTCAAAATACTCCGGGGGGCTTGGGGGGCTGGCCCCCCATTTGCCCACCGCTTCAGGCTTTCTCGAAACCGCGCGCGATTTCCCAATCGGTCACCACACGGTCGAATTCTTCCTGCTCCCACTGGGCGCAGCGGGTGTAGTGATCGATCACCCAATCTCCCATCGCCGCCCGCAGCATGGCCGACCCGCCCAAGGTCCCGATCGCGTCGCGCAGGCTGCGCGGGATCTCTCCGGCTTCGGCATTGTCATAGACATCGCCGCTGGTGGGCGGCGCCAGTTCCAGCTTCTCCTCAATCCCCTGCAGACCCGCCGCCAGCAGGGCCGCCTGCGCCAGATAGGGGTTCAGGTCCGAGCCGCCGATGCGGCATTCCATCCGTACACCCTTGGTGCCTTCGGCGCACATGCGGAACCCGGCGGTGCGGTTGTCCACCGACCAGACGGTCTTGGTGGGCGCAAAAGTGCCCTTCATGAAGCGTTTGTAGCTGTTCACATAGGGCGCCAGGAAGAAGGTGTAGTCGGGCGCATAGCGGATCATCCCGGCGCAGAACTGGCGGCCCAGTTCGCTCAGCCCGTGCGGTGCATCCTTGTCGTAAAACGCAGGCTCGGACCCGCGCCACAGCGACAGGTGCACATGGCTGGCGCTGCCGACCCGGTCATGGTGCCATTTCGGAAGAAAGCTGGCCGCATGGCCGTGCTGATGGGCGATCTCCTTGGTGGCATGTTTGGCGATCGTGTGGTGATCGGCACAGGCCAGCGCGTCGGCATAGCGGATGTTCAGTTCTTCCTGACCCGCCTCGGCCTCGCCCTTGGTGTTCTCGACCGGGATGCCTGCGGCGAAGAGATGGTTGCGCAGCGGGCGCATCACATGCTCTTCCTTGCTGGTCTGCAGGATATGGTAATCCTCGTTATAGCCCGAGATCGGGGTCAGGTTGCGATAGCCGGTCTTGCGGATCTCGTCGAACGTGCCCTCGAACAGAAAGAATTCCAGCTCGGTCGCCATCATCGGCGTCAGCCCCAGCGCCTCGGCGCGGGCGATTTGCGCCTTCAGGACCTGGCGCGGCGAATGCGGCACCGGTTCATGGCTGTGGTGATCCAGCACGTCGCACAGCACCATCACCGTGCCTTCGAGCCAGGGCAGGGGGCGCAGCGTGCTCAGGTCGGGCTTCATCACGTAGTCGCCATAGCCGGCCTGCCACGAGGTGGCGCGATAGCCGTCCGGCGTGGCCATCTCAAGATCGGTGGCCAGCAGGTAGTTGCAGCAATGGGTTTCCTCATAGGCGCTGTCGAGGAAGTTCTGCGCATGGAACCGCTTGCCCATCAGGCGGCCCTGCATGTCGACCAGGCAGACCAGAACCGTGTCGACGGTGCCTGCGGCAACCTGGGCTTTCAGCGTTTCGAATGTGAGCATGTCACGACCTTTGGATTTGGTGGGGTCAAGAATTTTCGTCGAAAATTCTGTCGCGGGGACCGGCCCGCCGCAAGGGGCGGCGGGCCGGGTCTGTGATTTAGCCGTAGCGATAAGGCCGTCCGGCCTTCGCCATGTCGGCGTTGTACTTCTTGAAGATCTCGACAACCTTGGCCTTTGTCTCGGATTCCGCCGCGATCTCGTCCCAGAACTTGACCGCCGCCTCTTCGACCTGCGCCCATTCGGCATCAGGGATCGAGGTCAGCTGCATCTTGGTGCCATTGACACGCAGGCTGGCCTCGCCGCCCCAATACCACCACTGGCGATAGTAATGCGACTGGTCACAGCAGACCCGGAACAGGGTTTGCAGATCCTCCGGCAACTCGTTCCAGCGGTCCATATTGGCAAAGAAGCTGCCCGCCCAGGCGCCCGAGATGTTGTTGGTCAGGAAGTAGTTGGTCACATCGGCCCAGCCGACGGTGTAATCCTCGGTGATGCCCGACCAGGCGATGCCATCAAGCTCGCCGGTCTGTACCGCGACCTCGATATCCTCCCACGGCAGGGTGACCGGCACCACGCCGAACTGGCTCAGGAAGCGGCCCGCGGTCGGGAAGGTAAAGACACGCTTGCCGTTCAGGTCGGCCAGGCTGTTGATCGGGTCCTTGGTGGCGAAATGGCAGGGGTCCCAGGCGCCCGCGCTGATATGCTTGACGCCGACCTTGGAATATTCCGCGTCCCAGATCTCGTTCAGGCCGTACTGGTTGAACAGCACCGGCACGTCCAGCGAGTAGCGCGAGGCGAAGGGGAAATAGCCGCCGAAAACGGTGACCTCGGTGGGCGAGGCCATCGAGTCGTCATCCGATTGCACCGCGTCGATGGTGCCGCGCTGCATGGCGCGGAACAGCTCTCCGGTGGGGACCAGCTGATCGGCATAGAACAGCTCGATCTGCATGCGATCGCCGGCGATCTTGTTGAACATGGCAATCGCCGGGTCGATCACATGGGCGGCCAGTGCCGGGCCGGCATAGGTCTGCATGCGCCATTTGATCGTAGATTGCGCCAGCGCCGGGGTGGCCAGCGGCGCGGCCGCCGCGCCGACGGCGGCGGTGGTGATAAACTTGCGTCTTGTGGTCATCGGTTCTCTCCCAATTGCAAAAGGGTGGATTGGATGCCCCGGTTCATTCCGGGATCACTTGTTGTAGACAGTCTCGGGCAGCCACAGCGCGATCTGCGGAAAGATCATGATGATCGCCAGCGCCAAGGTCATCACCAGCACGAAAGGCAGGATCGAGCCATAGATGTCGCGCAGGGTGATCTCGGGCGGCGCCATTGCCCGCATCAGGAACAGGTTATAGCCAAAGGGCGGCGTCATATAGGCGATTTGCGTGGTGATCGTATAAAGCACCCCGTACCAGATCAGGTCAAACCCCAGCGCACCCACCAGCGGCACGTAAAGCGGCGCCACGATCACCAGCATCGCGGTATCGTCCAGAAAGGTACCCATGATGATGAAGCTGAGCTGCATCAGGATCAGGATGACCCAGGGGTTCAGCCCCAACCGCTCGGTGAACAGATCCTCGATCGCTTTCACCGCGCCCAAGCCATCGAACACCGCGCCAAACGCAAGTGCGGCCAGGATGATCCACATGAACATGCACGAGATACCCAAGGTCGAGCGGACCGAGGTCTCGAACACCTGACGGTTCATCCGACCCTTGAGCACGGCGGCCAGAAAGGCCGTCAGCGCCCCGATGGCCGAGCTTTCCACCAGCGAGGTCCAGCCGTTGACAAAGGGCACCATCATCGCCGCGAAGATGCCCAGCGGTAGCAGGCCCGCGCGCAACAGGCGCAGTTTCTCACCCATCGGCACGTCACGCTCCTCGGTCGACAGCGCCGGGCCAAGGGCCGGGTTCAGCTTGCACCGGATGGCGATGTAGAGGATGAACATGGCGGCCATCATCAGGCCCGGCAGCACGCCCGCCAGCCAGAGCTGGCCCACCGGCTGGCGCGCGATCATCGCGTAAAGCACCAGCACCACCGACGGGGGCACCAGGATCCCCAGACTGGACCCGGCCTGGATCACCCCCGTGACCATCTTCTTGTCATAGCCGCGTTTGAGAAGCTCGGGCAGGGCGATGGTGGCACCGATGGCCATGCCCGCCACCGACAGACCGTTCATTGCCGAGATCAGGACCATCAACCCGATGGTGCCGATGGCAAGCCCGCCGTTAAGCCCGCCCATCCAGACATGGAACATCCTGTAGAGGTCGTCGGCGATCTTGGATTCCGACAGCACGTAACCCATGAAGATGAACATCGGCAGGGTCAGCAGCGGATACCATTTCATCAGCTTCATCGCCGCCGAAAAGCCGATGTCATATCCGCCCCGGTCACCCCACAGCAGCAGCGAGGCCAGCACCGCGACAAAGCCGATGGCGCCGAACACGCGCTGGCCGGTCATCAGCATCACCATCATGGTGGAAAACATCAGGATGGCGATCAGTTCATAGGACATCTCAGATCACCTCGCGCGGGATATGTTCGCCACGGATCCGCAGGATGTCCTTGGCCAGTTCGGACAGGGCTTGCAGCAGCATCAGAAACAGGCCCGCGCACATGATTGTCTTGATCGGCCACAGCACCGGGCGCCAGGCGGTCGGGCTGCGCTCGCCATACTGGAAGGAATAGCTGAGGCTGTCATAGCCGCCATAGAGCAGTACGCCGAGATAGAAGATCAGAAACAGAACGGTGATCGCGTCGGTCCAGGCCTTCCGCCGGTCCGACCATTCACCATAGAGCAGGTCCATCCGCACGTTCGATCCCATCTGGATCGAATAGGGGCCGCCCAGGATGTAATAGGCGACCATGGCAAATTGCGCCATTTCCAGCGTCCAGAGCGAGGGGTTGATATCAAAGCCAAGATCGCTGCCGACCTTGGAGAAGCTGGACCACAGCAGGATCGCCATCATCACGAAGATACCATACATGACCAGCCGCCCGACCCAGCGGTTCATCCGGTCGACGATGCGGATATAGGCGCGCAGCGCGGTCATTTCGGGATGCCTCCGGTCATGCCTCTGCCCCTGCGGGTGCAAGCGTTTCGATCATCCCGGCCAGCATCGGGGCCAACAGCCCGGTGATGCGGTTGACGCCCGAAGGCGTGTCGATCAGGTCGTTTCGGACCTCGATCATCACGTTGGGCAATCCGCGCGCGATGGCATGTTCGCGCAGGGTATGGGTTACGCCGTCGGTGGCGGAATAGGGCTCGTTCAGCGCGGCCTTGAGGCCCGACCCCTGCGCGGCCTTCAGCAGCAGCCGGGCGGCGCGGTCGTCGCTGTCATGCAGGATGCCCAGTTCGACACTGCGCGTGCGTCCCTGATAAACGGGGGTGAAACTGTGCAGGGTGATCAATACCGGTGGGGCGGAGCGCGCGTCGAGTGTCTCGACAAGCAAGTGCCGGAACGGATGATAGACCGCCTCTGCGCGTTGGGCGCGCTGGGCAGGAGTCAGATTCGCATTGCCCGGGATGGTGTAAATCTCGCTTTGCGCGGGCATGGCATCGGCGCGTTCGGGTGGGCGATTGCAGTCATAGACCAACCGGCTGACACGGGAATAGACCAGCGGCCCATCCAGCGCGCCCGACAGTTCCACCGCCAGATCCATGGCACCGATATCCCAGGCCGCGTGCGAGCGCGCCGCCTCGGGCGACAGGCCCAGACCCGACAGCGCCGCAGGGATGAACCGGCTGGCATGTTCGCACACCAGCACAGCGCACCCTGTGCCACGGGCGTTCAGCACCCGCGCGGGCGGACCTTCGACTGCGGACAGCATGGGAGATTCGGCATCGCTTGACATGTGTAGCATTGGTTACAATCCTCAGCTCTCTGTCAATAAAATTTCTGTAGACATGATTACAGAAACAGATAACCTGTAACAAACGCTAGAACAAAGGGCGACCCGTGCCCGGCACATCGAAACTGGTCAAACAACGCATTCAGGACGAGACCGAGCACCTGACCCGGTCCGAACGTCAGTTGGCCTCGATCCTTTTGCAGGACTATCCGATGGGGGGGCTGCAATCGATCACCAAGCTGGCCAGCGCCGCGGGTGTCTCGACACCTACCGTGATCCGCATGGCGCGCAAGCTGGGGTTCGACGGGTTTCCCGCCCTTCAGGACGCGCTGCGCGAGGAAGTGGCGGCGCAGATCAAGAAGCCGATCTCGAAACGCGACGGCTGGGTGGTGGACGAAGACGCCGAACACCCGCTGATGCGCTTTGCACAGGTGGTCTGGGCCAATATGCGCCACACGCTGGAGCGGACCGACACCGCGCTGTTCGACCGCGCCGCCGCGATTCTGGCCGATACGGCACGCCCGCTTTACGTAGTGGGCGGGCGCATCACCCGCTCGAACGCGGATTATCTGTATAACCACATGCAGATCATCCGGCCCAATGTCACCATGCTGGGCAATTCGGCCAATGTCTGGCCGCAGTACCTGCTGGACATGGATCAGAGCTCGGTCCTGGTGATCTTCGACATCCGCCGTTACGAGGCGCATCTGGAAAAGCTGGCCCAGATCGCCAGCGAGCGGGGGGTGACGGTCATCCTGTTCACCGACCAATGGGGCTCGCCCATCGGGCGGGTGGCGAACCTGACCTTCAACGGGCTGGTCGAGGCGCCGTCGAGCTGGGACAGCACCATCGCGCTGCAACTGATCGTTGAGGCGCTGATTGCCGAAGTGCAGGGTGCGCGCTGGGAAGAAAGCAAGGAACGGATCGAGGAGCTGGAGGCGATGTTCTCGTCCACCCGCCTGTTCCGCAGTCCCACCTGAAGTTGTGCAAATTTGCACATAAAGACGTAGTTTTCTCAGAATTGTGCATTTAGTTTCAGATGCTACCTTAGCCTCATCCCAACCGAACGGAGGTCTGAGATGAGCTGGAACCCCTTGCTGGATGCCGATATCCCCCTGGGCAACGATGTGGATGCCATAGAAACGGTGATCGTGCCGCGTGCCCGCGATCTGGGCGGGTTCGAGGTGCGCCGCGCCCTGCCGGCGCCACGCCGCCAGATGGTCGGGCCGTTCATCTTCTTCGACCAGATGGGGCCGGCCGAGTTCCTGACCGGGCAGGGCATCGACGTGCGCCCGCATCCCCATATCGGCTTGGCCACCGTCACCTATCTTTACAAAGGGCGGCTGCATCACCGCGACAGCCTGGGTACCGACCAGTGGATCGAGCCGGGTGCTGTCAATTGGATGATAGCGGGCAATGGCGTCACCCATTCCGAACGCACCGATGGTCCGGCGCGTCAGGCGCCGCTCAGCATGTTCGGCATCCAGACCTGGGTGGCGCTGCCCGAACATCTGGAAGAGACCGGCGCCAGCTTCGAACATGCCCCCGCCAGCGCGTTGCCGCTGCTCGAGGCAGAGGGGAAACAGGTGCGGCTGGTTCTGGGCGATGCCTGGGGCGCCGCGGCGCCGGTCGAAACCACGTCCGAGATGTTCTATGCCGACGCGCAACTTGATCCCGGCGCGGCTCTGCCGCTGCCCGACAATCACGAGGATCGCGGCGTCTATGTCACCCAAGGATCGGTCGAGGTCGCCGGACAGGGATTCGAGGCGGGCCGGATGATGGTGTTCCGCCCCGGTGACCGTCTGAGCCTGAAGGCGGGTCCGCAGGGCGCACGGCTGATGCTGCTGGGCGGTGCCACGCTGGGCGGGCCGCGCCATATCTGGTGGAATTTCGTGGCCAGTTCGAAAGAGCGGATCGATGCTGCGAAAGAGGCTTGGCGCGCCGGCGATTGGCGCCATGGCCGGTTCAGCCTGCCGCCGGGCGATGAGAGCGAATTCACGCCCTTGCCGACGCGCTGACAGGGGCCGGGCAGATGCGAGTTCAGGGCTAAATATTTGAAACAAAACGGGGGCTGGCGCGACTTCCGGTGCGGGCGCGGACATTTTGCGGACGCGCGCCCAAAAAAGTGAGAAACCCGCTTGACGATGCCCGAGCCGCGCCATAATACACCCCAACGTTCCGCAGGGAACGCAAGATCACAGTGTGCGGTTGTAGCTCAGTTGGTTAGAGTACCGGCCTGTCACGCCGGGGGTCGCGGGTTCGAGCCCCGTCAACCGCGCCACTGATGATCCCCTCCCGGAGGCTCCGGGACCGGCCCGGAGGGCAAGAAAATGCGCGGTTGTAGCTCAGTTGGTTAGAGTACCGGCCTGTCACGCCGGGGGTCGCGGGTTCGAGCCCCGTCAACCGCGCCACTTCTCCCCTGCCTCAGTCATTGCCAAAAAAACAGCGATCAATCCGTGATGTGCTGCATCGATTCCGTTTGATCAGAACCGAGTTCCGACATGCTGCGGTCTCTGGCGGCGGGGCGGGCTCTCGCGGGGTCCGACCCCGACGCGCCCAGCCATCGATCCGGATCGTCGAGGCCGACTTTACCAAAGCCGGCCCCACCGGACGTGGCGCTGATCAGCGGGTCAACGTATCCAGGATCCGCGCCCAAGAGCGGATACCCTTGTGAAAGCTTTCCACATCGTATTTCTCGTTGGGCGAATGGATGGCGTCATCGTCATTGGCATAGCCCACCAGCATCGAATCAAGCCCCAGGATCGATTTGAAAAAACCCACGACCGGGATCGAGCCGCCCATGCCTGTGAACACCGCCTCGCGGCCCCATTCGTCAGACAGCGCGCCGCGGGCGGCCTCCATCTCGGGGCGGGCGATATTCATTACCGAGGCTTTCGAACCCTCCAGATCGTTGTCCCAGATCACCCCCGCATCGGGGCTGAGCTGTGCCTCGACATGTTTGCGGATCGCGATGCGCAGCTTGTCGGGGTCCTGATCGCCGACCAGCCGGCAGGTGATCTTGCAATGGGCCTGGGCCGGGATCACGGTCTTGGACCCAGCGCCGTTATAGCCGCCCCACAGCCCGTTGACCTCAAGCGTCGGGCGCGCCCATTGCTGTTCCAGCGTCGAATAGCCCTGTTCGCCATGCGCCTGGCTATAGCCGACCGAGTTGAGGTACTCGGCCTCGTCAAAGCCGCAATTTTCCCATTGCTGCAGCTGCTCGGCGGGCACTTCGTGCACGCCTTCGTAGAAACCTTCGACCGCGACGCGGCCCGTCTCTTCGTCATAGAACGAGGTCACGATGCGTGACAGCTCGCGCAGCGGGTTCAGGCCGGGGCCACCGTAATGGCCCGAATGCAGGTCGATGCGCGGGCCGGTGATGGTGAACTCGTCCTTGAGCATGCCGCGCAGCTGCGCGGCGATCGACGGCACCCCGCGCGACACCATCGAGGTGTCGCAGACCAGCGCGATATCGGCCTTCAACTCTTCGGCATTGGCCTGAAGGAAGGGCACCAGCGAGGGAGAGCCGCTCTCCTCCTCGCCCTCGAAGAAGAAGGTGATGCGGCAGGGCAGGGAGCCATGCACCGCCTTCCAGGCGCGGCAGGCCTCGACAAAGGTCATCAACTGGCCCTTGTCGTCCGACGACCCGCGGCCCCGGATCACGCGCCCGTTCGGGGTGTCCTCGATCTGCGGCTCGAACGGCGGGCTGGTCCACAGGTTCAGCGGGTCGACCGGCTGCACATCGTAATGGCCGTAAAACAGCACATGCGGGGCGTCGTCATGATCAGCGGCCACATGGCCCACCACCATCGGGCGGCCCGGCGTGACCCGCTTTTCGGCGGCAATGCCGATCCCGGCCAGATCGGCCACCAGCCAGTCGGCGGCCTGGTCACAGGCCTCGGCATAGGCAGGATCGGTCGAGATCGAGGGGATGCGCAGCAGCTCCATCAGTCGGTCGATGGCGGCGGGCAGGTCGGTATCGATACGCGAGAGGACGTCGTCGAGGGACATCGGGCGGTTCCTTGTCTAACGGGATATTCGGCGCGGAGCCTAGCAGCACCGCCCGCCCTGTCCAGTGGCCGCTGTTCACCATGGGAAACCGCAACCGGGATTTGCGTCGCCCGCTGCCGTTTTTGACGCCCATCGCGGCGCAGGGCGCCTTGTCCCCGCGAAACCGCCGGTTTAATTGACGCAAGTCAAGGCTGCGACATCGGGGCCGGATGTAACAGTTGAAAAAATGATGCGCCGCAGATATCCATTCACGAACGCGAATGTGGCGTAGAGCCTGACCTGCCGCAACCCGGCCGCACGATACGAAGGAGGATCCGGTGGACTATTCGGTTAAACTCGACGCCGCCATTCAGAAGCTTCACGACGAAGGCCGCTATCGCACCTTCATCGACATCGAACGGCGCAAGGGCCATTTCCCACATGCTGTCTGGACCTGTCCGGACGGCAGCGAGAAAGAGATCACCGTCTGGTGCGGCAACGATTATCTGGGCATGGGCCAGCAACCGGTTGTGCTGGAGGCGATGCAAGAGGCGCTGACCGCCGCTGGCGCCGGCTCGGGCGGCACCCGCAACATTTCCGGCACCACCGTCTATCACAAGCGGCTCGAGGCCGAGCTGGCCGACCTGCACGGCAAAGAGGCGGCGCTGCTGTTCACCTCGGCCTATATCGCAAATGACGCGACGCTAAGCACCCTGCCCAAGCTTTTCCCCGGCCTGATCATCTATTCCGATGCGCTCAACCATGCCTCGATGATCGAGGGCGTGCGCCGCAACGGCGGTGCCAAGCGTATCTTCCGCCACAACGACGTGGCGCATCTGCGCGAGCTGCTGGCCGCCGACGACCCGGCGGCGCCCAAGCTGATCGCTTTTGAATCGGTCTACTCGATGGACGGCGATTTCGGCCCCATCGAAGAGATCTGCGACCTGGCCGACGAATTCGGTGCCCTGACCTATATCGATGAGGTGCACGCGGTCGGCATGTACGGTCCGCGCGGTGGCGGCGTGACCGAGCGTGACAACCTGGCCCATCGCATCGACATCATCAACGGCACCCTGGCCAAGGCCTATGGCGTGATGGGCGGCTATATCGCCGCCAGTGCGAAAATGTGCGACGCCATCCGCTCTTATGCGCCGGGCTTCATCTTTACCACCTCGCTGCCGCCGGCGATTGCAGCAGGCGCTGCGGCCTCGGTCGCCTATCTGAAAGGCGCGCAGGAATTGCGCGACCAACACCAGACCCAGGCCCGCATCCTGAAACTGCGGCTCAAGGGGCTGGGCCTGCCGCTGATCGACCACGGCAGCCATATCGTGCCGGTGATCGTGGGCGACCCGGTCCACACCAAGAAGCTGAGCGATATGCTGCTGGAAGATTTCGGTATCTATGTGCAGCCGATCAACTTCCCCACCGTGCCGCGCGGAACCGAACGCCTGCGCTTTACCCCGTCGCCGGTGCACGGGCCCAACGAGATGGACAAGCTGGTCAAGGCGATGGACGCGCTCTGGTCCCATTGTGCGCTGAATCGCGCCGAATTGGCCGGTTGACGCAACCCGCCCGTGTGCAAGTACTTTGCCCTATGATAGGGTTGAGGTAACAACAGGCACGGACGAATCGTTATGGGGACGATTCCCGGCGCTGTCAGACGTATCTGACAGCTAACTTGGGGCGGCAGGATGATCGGGCGCAGGTCTCAGCGCAAGTCGGCAGATGTAGAAGAGGAGAAGCCGCGCGGCTTCGACGACTTTGAATTGCGTCTGGGCGATGTCATGCGGGGCGAACGCGCCACCATGGGCAAGTCGTTGCTGGATGTGCAGCGCGAGTTGCGGATCAAGGCCAACTATATCGCCGCAATCGAGAATTGTGATCCATCCGCCTTTGATACACCGGGCTTCATCGCCGGTTACGTGCGCTCCTATGCCCGTTATCTGGGCATGCACCCCGATGACTGTTTCACCAAGTTCTGCGCCGAAAGCGGATTCGAGGTGGCGCATGGCATGTCCGCGCAGGCGTCGAGCGTCAAAAAGCCCGGTACTCCCCCGCAGCGCCGCACGGCGGCCAGCGATCCGTTCATCGCGCCCAACACGCCCTTTGCGCCAGGCCGCGATTCGCTCCTGTCGCAGATCGAGCCACGGGCCGTCGGTTCGGTGCTTGTTCTGGTGGCCCTGATCGGCGGCATCGGCTATGGCGGCTGGTCGGTTCTGAAAGAGGTGCAGCAGGTGCAGGTGGCGCCGGTCGAACAGGCGCCGCTGGTGCTGTCCGACCTCGATCCGCTGAACGGCGCCGGCGACACGCTGGAAACCGCGATGGCGTCGCCCTCGGTCGAGGCGCTGGACCGGCTTTATCGTCCGCAGGCGCTGGACGTTCCGGTGCTGGTGGCGCGCGATGCCCCCATCGCTACGCTGGACCCGCGCACCGTGGGCAATTTCCAGACCCCTGAACTGCCCGATGTGCAGCTGAGCGAGACCCAGCGCGCGGTCGAGGCGCTGTTGCCTCAGGTCGTCGAAGATCTTGAGCCGACGCTGAAGCTGGTTGCCGTCAGTCCCGCCTGGATGCGTGTGACCGCCGCCGATGGCAGCGTGATCTTCGAGGGCACGCTGGGCACGGTCGAACAGGGCAATGTCTATGAGGTGCCGCTGACCGAAGAGCCGCCGAAACTTCTGGTGGGCGAATCCGGTGGTGTCTATTTCAGCATGAATGGCGCGCATTACGGTCCGATCGGCGCGCGTGGAACCGTCACCCGCAACGTGATCCTGTCGATGGATGCGGTGGGCGAGCGGTTCCAGGTGGCCGATCTGGAAGCGGATCAGAACAATGCGCTGCGCCAGCTGCTGGTGGCCGAGGCCCAGAGCACCCAACCGCAACAGGTCGCTAACGACTGATCCGCCATTGCCGCCACCGACGCGGCGGCCTATCTAGGGCCCAACGCGTTCCGATGCAGAGGGCCGGCCCCCATGTCCCACAATCCCGTGCGCCCTTGGCGCAATGTCTATCGTCGCAAATCGCGCCAGATCATGGTGGGCAACGTGCCTGTGGGTGGCGATGCCCCGATCTCGGTCCAGACCATGACCAACACGCTGACCACCGATGTGGCCGCCACCGTGGCACAGGTGCAGGCGGCGGCCGAGGCGGGGGCGGATATCGTGCGGGTCTCGGTCCCGGACGAGGCCAGCGCCCGCGCCCTGCGCGAAATCGTGCGCGAAAGCCCGGTGCCGATCGTGGCCGATATCCATTTCCACTATCGCCGGGGGATCGAGGCGGCAGAGGCGGGCGCGGCCTGCCTGCGCATCAACCCCGGCAATATCGGCAGCCCGGACCGGGTACGTGAGGTGATCAAGGCCGCCCGCGACCATGGCTGCTCAATCCGCATCGGGGTGAATGCCGGCAGCCTGGAAAAGCATCTTCTGGAGAAATACGGCGAGCCATGTCCTGAGGCGATGGTCGAAAGCGGGCTGGAACATATCCGCATCCTGCAGGACAACGATTTCCACGAGTACAAGATCAGCGTGAAGGCCAGCGACGTGTTCCTGTCGGCCGCCGCCTATCAGGGCATCGCCGAGGCCACCGACGCGCCGATTCACCTCGGCATCACCGAGGCGGGCGGCCTGGTCAGCGGCACCATCAAATCGGCTATTGGGTTGGGGAACCTGCTTTGGATGGGGATCGGCGACACGATCCGCGTCAGCCTGAGCGCCGATCCGGTCGAAGAGGTCAAGGTCGGCTACGAGATCCTCAAGTCGCTGGGTCTGCGCCATCGTGGCGTCAACATCATCTCGTGCCCCAGCTGTGCGCGGCAGGGGTTTGACGTTATCAAGACGGTCGAGGCGCTGGAAAAGCGGTTGGAGCACATCAAGACACCGATGAGCCTGTCGATCATCGGCTGCGTGGTGAACGGCCCGGGCGAGGCGTTGATGACAGATGTGGGTTTCACGGGCGGCGGCGCCGGGTCGGGGATGGTCTATCTGGCAGGCAAGGCCAGCCACAAGATGTCCAACGAACGGATGATCGACCATATCGTCGAAGAGGTTGAGAAAAAGGCCGCCGAGCTCGAGGCTGCCTCCGCCGCCGAAGCGGCGGAGTAGGTTTCGCTTATCCAGCGCGCGCCATCGGGGCGCCGGGCCGGTTCCTTGATTGGGTCAGATCGCGCGACAGCCGCGCGATCCGGGCTTCCTTCATCGACAGTTCCAGGTCCAGACCTTCGAGCGCGCGGCGCAGGTCCTGAATGCGGTCCGTCTGTTGCCGGATATGGAACTGCGACAGGCGCAGTCTGCGCGCGGTAAGATACCACAGCGCAAAGAAGCCGGCGGCGGGCAGCAGGCCCGCAAGGGGGGCAAGGGTCGTCATGTCCATGCCCCCAACCTAACCGCAAAAAGGTTAAGAACCCGGTGACGCCCATCACGAAGATCTGGACATTTTCGGGGCATTGCGCCGGCCATTGTGTCCGGCGCGAAATCAGCTGCGTTCGGCGCGCAGCGCGTCCACGATCTGCTGCATCTGGTCGGCGGGCATAAAGCCGCGCAGCATCTCGGTTTCCATCACAAAGGAGGGCGTGCCCGAGATATTCAGCCGCTGCGCCAGCGCTCGGGTCTCGGCCAGACGTCGGGTGACCTCTTCGCTTTCCATCTCGGCCAGAATGGCGTCGGTGTCGAGCCCCAGCCCCTCGCCGATCCGACGCAACGCGACCTCGTCGGCCTCGCCGGTAAAGTCGAGCAGCGCGTCATGAACCTGTTTATAGGCATCTGGCCCGGCCACGATCAGGGTGGCCACGGCAAAGCGGGACGAGGCCAGCGAGGCTTCGCCCAGGATCGGGAATTCCTTGATGATCAGACGGATATTGCCGTCCGATTGCAGCAGTTCGGCCACCTCGGGCACGGCGCGGCGGCAATAGCCGCAGCGATAATCCATGAACTCGACCAGGGTGATGTCGCCCTCGGGATTGCCGCCGACCCAGGAATAGCCGTCGTTGAACAACTCCTCGGCATTAACCTGCACCAGTTGCAGATCCTGCTGCGCCTCTTCCTGCGCCTTGCGCTGTTCCAGCAGGTTCACCGCCTCGATGATCACCTCGGGGTTTTCCAGCAGATAGGCGCGTACCTGCTCGCCAAAGGCGGCGCGCTGATCCGGGGTCATGTCGGACAGATCCAGCGCCTGGGCCGGGACCGAGAGAAGCGACAGGGCCGTCACGGCCGGGGCAAAATGGCGGAGCATCATCATTTCCTTTTTACTGAGCGTTCCGATGCCAACAGCACATCCTGCGCCCGTTGCCAACCGGGAGATCCGGTGGGCAGGGCGCCAACAGCGCGTTTGGCGTGAATAAGAGCGTCTTCGGGACGACCCTGAAGCGCATAGCGCTCCGCAGTCACCATCGAGGCCATGCCGTCATTGCCAAGCTTGGCATAGGCCACCGCCAGATCGCGCAACATACGCAGGTCGCGGTATTCGCGGGCGCGGGCACGTTCCAGCACCTCAAGCGCGGCGCGGTCCTGTCCGGCGCTCAGCAGCGCGCGGCCATACCCCGCCAGGATCAGCGCATTGTTGGGCGCCAGATCGACTGCCTGTTCATAGGTGGTGACGGCGGATTGGGTCTGCCGGTGTTCCATCAAGATCTGGCCCTTGAGTTCCACATAGTACGGGTCCTCGGGGCGCAGCGCGATAGCTCCGTCAATGGCGGCGCGGGCGCGGGGCAGGTTGCGGTCGCGATGCCAGGCGATTGCCTCGCGCATCAGGCGGATGTCGCGATGCGCTTCCTCGGGCGCGCGCCCCAATGTCCATTTCGAACTGCGGGAAAAGGCCGACAGCTTGCCGCGCACGCGCGCGAACCAATATTCGGCATTGGGGTTCTCGGGGGCTTTGTCCCCATATGAGAGCAAGAAGGCCTCGGCATTGCGGATGCGGTCGCGGGTCAGCGGGTGGGACTGCATATAGGGGTCCTGCCGCCCGACGCTCAGCAATTCCTGTCCGGCGAAGGTGCGGTGCAGATCGACCAACCCGCGCAGCGAGATATCGGACCAGCGCAGATAGCTGGCGGCGGAATTGTCGGCCGCCGACTCTTCGGCCCTTGTATGTTTCAGGAACCCGCGCAGGGCCGAGCTTTGCGATCCCGCGGCGATCCCGGCGGCGGCCTCGCCGCCGCCCGCCGCCGCCGCGATCAGCGACAGGGCCAGGCCCAGTTTCGACAGGGTCTGTGCGTTTTCGAAATTGCCGATCCGCCGGGCGATATGGCCATTGGCGATATGGGCCGCCTCATGTGCGATCACGGCTTGCAGGATATCGGCGCGGGCGACCTTCTGGATCAGGCCGGAATGGATGAAGATGGCATTGTGATCCAGCACAAATGCGTTGAGCGAACTGTCATCCACGACCAACAGCTTGACCCGGCGCGGGTTCAGCCCGGCGGCGCGCAGGATGGGAAAGGCCAGCTCCTCGAGCCCGTTTTCGATATCGGGGTCGCGCAACAGGGTGATGGCCGATACGCTGCCTGCCGTGACCAGCCACAGCAGTGCCATCAGCAACAGGGCCGGGATTGACGCCAGCCGGGATACGCGGTCAAAAGCCATGGCCGCACATTGGGAGAATGCCGTGAGAAACTCAAGCCGATCCGCCGTCGATCCCTTTATCGTGATGGATGTGATGGAGGCCGCCCGCCGCGCCGAAGAGGCCGGGCGCCGCATCATCCACATGGAGGTGGGTCAGCCGGGCACCGGCGCCCCCAAGGGTGCGGTCGAGGCATTGGCGAAGTCTTTGGAAACAGACGCTTTGGGCTATACCGTGGCACTGGGCTTGCCGGCACTGCGGCAGCGCATCGCGCGGCTTTACGGCGAATGGTATGGGGTCGATCTGAACCCCGAAAGGGTGGTGATCACCCCCGGATCCTCCGGCGGATTCCTGCTGGCCTTTACCGCGCTCTTCGACAGCGGCGACCGGGTGGGGATCGGCGCTCCGGGATATCCCTCGTACCGCCAGATCCTACGGGCGCTGGGGCTGGTGCCGGTCGATCTGCCCACCGCGCCGGAAAACCGATTGCAACCGGTGCCCGCGGACTTCGCCGGGCTCGATCTGGCCGGGCTGATGGTCGCCTCACCCGCCAACCCGACCGGCACCATGCTGGACCATGCCGCCATGGGCGCCCTGATCGAGGCGGCGCAGGCGCAGGGCGCCAGTTTCATCAGCGACGAGATTTACCATGGCATCGAATACGAGGCCAAGGCGGTAACCGCGCTGGAGTTGACCGACGATTGCTATGTGATCAACTCGTTCTCGAAATATTTCTCGATGACCGGTTGGCGCGTAGGCTGGATGGTGGTGCCCGAGGATCAGGTGCGTGTGGTCGAGCGGATCGCGCAGAACATGTTCATCTGCGCCCCCCATGCCAGCCAGGTCGCGGCCCTGGCGGCGCTGGATTGCGACGCGGAATTGCAAACCAATCTCGAGGTTTACAAGGCAAACCGCAAGCTGATGCTGGAGCGGCTGCCCAAGGCGGGGTTCACCCGCATCGCACCACCGGACGGGGCGTTCTATGTCTATGCCGATGTTTCGGATCTGACCGGTGACAGCCGCGCCTTTGCCGCCGAGATCCTGGAACAGGCGGGCGTGGCGGTGACGCCGGGGCTGGATTTCGACCCCAAGCGCGGGGCGGGCACGCTGCGCTTTTCCTACGCGCGCGCCACGGCGGATATCGAGGAAGGGCTGGCGCGGCTCGAAGCCTTCATGAAGGCGCGCGGATGATGGTTTGCGGCATCGGTCCATCGCGGTATCGTGTGGGATACCGGCGAGAGAAAGCAGGGACATGAGCAGGATCATCCTTTTCATCGCGCTGATCTGGGCGGCGCTGCCGGCGCTGGCGCAGGATTTCAGCGGCCTGGCCCGGATCCGGCCCGATGAAAGCCGCATCGAAACGGTGCCGCGCGGCGGGCTGCGGCTGGTGCTGGGGCTAAGCCAGGGGGTACCCTATCGGCTGTTCACGCTGGACGCGCCCCGCCGGCTGGTACTGGATTTTCAGGAGGTGGACTGGACCGGCCTGAGCGCCGGGGCGCTTGACCAGAGCGACAAGGTGCTGGCCGTGCAATTCGGCACCTATCTGCCCGGCTGGTCGCGGATG
Organism: Ruegeria sp. YKSF070; assembly: GCF_059612725.1. Classification (NCBI taxonomy): domain Bacteria; kingdom Pseudomonadati; phylum Pseudomonadota; class Alphaproteobacteria; order Rhodobacterales; family Roseobacteraceae; genus Ruegeria; species Ruegeria sp. YKSF070. Next base: position 44,370 of record NZ_JBXWRD010000004.1, read on the forward strand.
GTGCTGGAACTGGCCGCGCCGTTGGCCATTGACCAGGTGGCGATGGTGGTGGACGAGGCCACCGGCGGCGCCCAGCTGGAGGTTGCTTTGCGCGCCTCGGACGAGGAAAGCTTTGCTGCCAGTGCCGGCGCGCCGCAGGACCCGCGCTGGGACTTGCCAGCGCCTGAGGCCCTGCCGGCGCTGCCCGAGCGCGGCGCGGATGCGCCGCTTCGGGTGGTGCTCGATCCCGGCCATGGCGGTATCGACCCGGGGGCCGAGATCGAGGGCGTGGTGGAAAAGCACCTGATGCTGCGCTTTGCCCGCGAGTTGCGCGAGGTGTTGCTGCGCTCGGGCGGGTTTGAGGTGGTGCTGACCCGCGACAGCGATCATTTCGTGTCGCTGGAACGGCGCATCGCGCTGGCACACGAGGCGGGGGCGGATGTGTTCATCTCGCTGCACGCGGATTCGCTGAGCGAGGGGTTGGCCCATGGCGCCACCGTGCATGTGCTGGCCGAGGAGGCCTCGGACATCGCATCGGCCAAGCTGGCCGAGCGGCATGATCGCGACGACCTGCTGGCGGGAGCCGATCTGAGCGCCACCGACGACCGGGTGACCGATGTGCTGCTGGACCTGGCGCGGCAGGAGACCCGCCCCCGCACCGAGGCGCTGGCACGCGCACTGGTCGATGGCATGACCCAGCAGGGCGGGCCGATGAACCGCCGCCCCCTGCGCGGGGCGTCGTTTTCCGTGCTGAAGGCCGCCGATATCCCCTCGGTCCTGATCGAGATCGGCTTTCTGTCCAGCCCACGCGACCTGAAGAACCTTCAGGACGCGGAATGGCGCGCGTCCATCGCTGCGGGTATCCGCAACGGGTTGGCGAACTGGCATCAGGCGGATCTTGAACGGCGCGGGCTGGTCCGGCAATAGCGTGGGCCTGTCGGGCGGAACCGGGGCGCTGCCCCGGACCCCGAGGTATTTTTGAACAGAAGAAAGCGATACGCGACGGCAAATTGGCGCCGGGCGTTTTGACCAGGGCGCACAAGGTGCCTATATAGAAGCCACCGCGAAACAAAGGCAGCGTACGTGATCCGGTTCATCCTCTCCTTCTTCGGGGCGATCTTCAGCCTCGTCACCTTGGGTGTCTTCATGGTCGCCCTGACCATCGGGGGCGTTTTCTGGATGTATGGGCGCGACCTGCCCAGCCACGAATCGCTGGCCCAGTACAAGCCGCCTACGATCAGCCGGATCTATTCGGGCGAGGGGCAACTGATCGACGAGTTTGCCAAGGAGCGGCGCCTGTTCACCCCGGCGGACGAGATCCCCGACCTGGTCAAGCAGGCCTTCATCTCGGCCGAGGACAAGAATTTCTATACTCATCAAGGCTATGACATCCGCGGCATCGCTGCCGCCGGGGTCGAGGCGATCCGTTCGCGCGGCAGCAATGTGCGCGGCGCCTCGACGATCACCCAGCAGGTGATGAAGAACTTCCTCTTGTCGGGGGATCGTCGGGCAGAGCGCAAGATCAAGGAGATCATCCTGGCCGCCAGGCTGGAGCAGACGCTGAACAAGGAACAGATTCTCGAACTCTACATGAACGAGATCTTCCTCGGCCAGAACTCCTATGGCGTGACCGCCGCCGCGCAGACCTATTTCAACAAGACGCTCGCGGAGTTGGCCCCGCATGAGGCCGCGACCCTGGCCGCCATGCCCAAGGCGCCGTCGGATTATCACCCGGTCCGCGAATATCAGCGGCTGCTGGACCGTCGCAACTATGTGCTGCGCGAGATGCGCGAGAATGGATATATCGACAAGGCCACCTATGAAAACGAGCGCGCGATGCCGCTGCGCTCGGTTCAGAACGGCGATTTCGAAGGCTTCCGGACCGCGCTGCCGCCGCGTGACTATTTCACCGACGAGATCCGGCGCCAGCTGAGCGAGGATTTCGGCGAGGGAGAGTTCTTTACCGGCGGCTTCACCGTGCGTGCCTCGATCGACGAGGAGATGCAGGTGGAGGCGGCCAAGGCGCTGCGGGAGGCCTTGCAGAAATACGACCGTGGGCGCGGCAAATGGCGCGGCACCGGCAAGAGTATCGAACCGGCCAAGCTGGGCGATGAAGAGGTCTGGCGGGCCGAACTGGCCGCGACAGAGGTGCCGCGCGATGTGGATCTGGGCGGGCGCTGGCATCCGGCGGTGGTGCTGGGCGTTGGCGACCAGGAGCTGACCGTCGGGGTCGAGGACGGCCCGGCCAAGGGGCGCGTGCCGCGCGCCGACATCAAGTGGATGAAGGGCAGCTTCAAGGACAATTTCGCGTTGGGCGACGTGGTGCTGGTGCGCAAGGCGGACGAGGACTGGTCGCTGCGCCAGGTGCCTGAGGTGCAGGGTGGCTTTATGGCGATGGACGTCAACACCGGCCGCGTGCTGGCGATGCAGGGCGGGTTCAGCTATCAGGATTCGGTGTTCAACCGCGCCACCCAGGCGCAGCGCCAGCCCGGGTCGAGCTTCAAACCCTTTGTCTATGCCGCCGCGCTGGACAGTGGCTATAGCCCGGCGACCATCGTGGTCGACGCGCCGATCGAGGTGAATACGCCGCAGGGCCTGTGGCGGCCCAAGAACGCGTCCAACAAGTTCTACGGGCCGACGCCATTGCGTACCGGTATCGAACGGTCGCGGAACCTGATGACCATCCGTCTGGCGCAAGAGGTGTCGATGCCGGTGGTGGCGGGTTATGCCGAACGGTTCGGGGTCTATGATCATATGGGACCGTTCCTGGCCAATGCGCTGGGATCGGAAGAGACCACTCTGTACAAGATGGTGGCGGCCTATGCCATGTTCGCCAATGGCGGCGAGCGGGTGGAACCGACCCTGGTCGACCGGATTCAGGACCGTTTCGGCAAGACCATCTATCGCCATGACCGGCGCGACTGTATAGATTGCCTGTCGGACCGACTGGATCCGGATCAAGCGCCGCGCATCGTGACCAACCGCGAGCGGGTGATGGATGCAATCACCGCCTATCAGCTGACTTCGATGATGCGGGGCGTGGTCGAACGCGGCACTGCGAGCGGCGCAGTGAACCTGCCGGTCCCCACGGCGGGCAAGACCGGCACCACCAACGACGCCAAGGACGTATGGTTCATCGGCTTCACCTCGAACATCGTGGCCGGGTGTTACATCGGTTATGACCGGCCGAGTCCCCTGGGCCGAGGCGCCTCGGGCGGCGGAATGTGCGGCCCTGTGTTCCAGAGCTTTATGACCGAGGCGGTCAAGAAATACGGCGGCGGCCCCTTTGACGTTCCACCGGGCGGCCATTTCATCAAGATCGACCGGTTCTCCGGCGCCCGCCTGCCGGACGACGCGTCGGGCGACTATGTGGTGGCCGAGTATTTCCGCGATGGCGCAGAGCCGATCTTTGGCCTGACCTATGATGGCGGTTTTGCCATGGGGTCGAACCTGCCGCTGTTCGAAGAGGTGCAGCAATCCGGCCGGCAGGTCAGGACTTCGACCGGAGAGGTCACGACGGTCGGGCCAAAGGCCAATTTCGGCACTGTCAGTTCGGGTGGGCTCTACTGAGGGGGCGGTCAGTGCGGCGGAAAGCACTGCAAAGGGGGGGCTGCCCAACGATCAAGAGGCAGATGCGCGCGGGCCGCTGGGGTAAGGCCCTGATGGCCGCAAAAACATCGGGCCTCGCTTGCCCGCGCCCCGGCACTGGTTTATCAGGCTGTTTCACGAGAGAACGAGAGCAGGACAGCCCATGCGCGCCGAAATCCAGAACGTCGTGACCGACATCGAGAAATCCCTGCGCCTGCTGGCACAGCGGATGGATCACGAGACTGCGAAGCACCGGCTTGAGGAGTTCAACGCGCGGGTAGAGGATCCGAACCTGTGGGACAATCCGGAAAACGCCCAGAAGCTGATGCGCGAGCGTCAGACGCTGGTCGATGCGCTGGACACCTATAAGGGGATCGAGACCGATCTGTCTGACAACATCGAGCTGATCGAACTGGGCGAGATGGAAGATGACCAGGACGTGATCAAGGATGCCGAGGCGGCGCTCAAGGCGCTGCGTGAGCGCGCCGCCGAGAAAGAGCTGGAGGCACTCTTGGATGGCGAGGCCGACGGCAATGACACCTTTCTGGAGATCAATGCGGGTGCCGGTGGCACCGAGAGTTGCGACTGGGCCTCGATGCTGGCGCGCATGTATGTGCGCTGGGCCGAAAAGAAGGGTTACAAGGTCGAGCTGCAATCGGAAAGCGCGGGTGACGAGGCGGGTATCAAATCGGCGGCCTACAAGATATCGGGCCACAATGCCTATGGTTGGCTGAAATCGGAATCCGGCGTGCACCGGCTGGTTCGGATCTCGCCCTATGACGCGGCTGCCAAGCGGCACACCTCGTTCAGCTCGGTCTGGGTCTATCCGGTGGTGGACGACAATATCGAGATCGAGGTGAACCCGAGCGATATTCGCGTCGACACCTACCGGTCTTCGGGCGCGGGTGGGCAGCACGTGAATACCACCGACTCGGCGGTGCGGATCACCCACATTCCCACGGGTATCGTGGTGACGAGTTCCGAGAAATCGCAGCACCAGAACCGCGATATCGCCATGAAGGCGCTGAAGTCGCGGCTCTACCAGCAGGAGCTGGACCGCCGCAACGCCGAGATCAACGCCGCGCATGAGGCCAAGGGCGATGCGGGCTGGGGCAACCAGATCCGGTCTTACGTGTTGCAGCCCTATCAGATGGTCAAGGACCTGCGCACCGGACATGAGACCAGCGACACCAAGGGCGTGCTGGATGGTGACCTGGATGGTTTCATGGCTGCAACGCTGGCGATGAAGGTCTCAGGCAAGAGCCGTGCCGACGCCCAGTCCGAGGACTGAGGCGGGCGGGGCGGGGGCGCTGCCCCCGCCCAAAAAAATTCGACGAATTTTTTTGGGCTCCCCCGGAATATTTCTTGCGAAATGAAGGGGCGGGTTCAGCCCTGTTCCAACGCGATCAGGTTGCCCTAGGGTTCGCGCATGTAAAGGGCGGGGCAGGGGCGATCAGGGGTGTCGAGATTGGCGATCTTGCTCTACCGACTGCCGCCCGCGCCCAGGATCGCGCGGGCTGCGGCCTCGACAAGGGCGGTCGCAAAGGCATGATGGCGCAGGCCAGGCCTGTCGGTCCGGGGCGGGGCATCGCGCGCGATGCGGCAGACATGGGCAAGTCGCATGGGCCAATCCTAGGGTAGGGGGTAGGCCAGGAAGCGGGCGCTTGCAAAAAAGATACATGTAAACAGTGGGTTTAAATGCCGCCCGGGCGTCGCTAGGCTCAGGTCGAAGCCAGCCTTGGGAGGCCTCGCCGCATGGATGTGATCCGTTCTTCTGCCAGTGAAATTCTAGGGGCGCTGCGTAGCGGGCAGCTGTCATCCGAGGTGGTGATGGAGGCTACGCTGGCGCGGATCACCGCCGTCAATCCCGAGCTGAACGCCATCGTTGCGCTGCGTTCGGCAGAGGAACTGATGGCCGAGGCACGGGCGGCGGATGCGGTGGCGCCCGAGGCGCGCGGTGCGCTGCACGGCCTGCCGATCGCGATCAAGGATCTGGAAAGCATTGCGGGTGTACCGACAACCATGGGCTCGCTGTTGTTTGCGGATTTTGTCCCGGACAAGGACAGTCTCTTGCCGTCGCGCCTGCGGGCGGCTGGCGCGATCCTGATCGGCAAGACGAACGTGCCGGAGTTCGGGATCGGATCGCATACGTTCAACCCGGTTTACGGCGCGACGGGCAACCCCTATGCGCCGGCCCTGTCCTGTGGTGGGTCATCCGGCGGGGCGGCGGTGGCGCTGGCCACCGGCATGACGGCTTTGGCGGATGGATCCGACGAGATGGGGTCGCTGCGCAATCCGGCGGCCTGGAACAACGTGTACGGCTTCCGTCCGACCTGGGGCACCGTGCCGCTCGACCCTGAGCGCGAACTGTTCCTGCATCAACTGGCCACTCTGGGCCCGATGGCCCGCAGCCCGGCGGATATCGGGATCATGCTGGATGTGATCGCCGGAGCGGATGGGCGCGTGCCTCTGTCGGTGAACAGCCCCAAGACCGCGCCGGTGTCCCCTGCGGATCTGAAGGGTGTCCGCATCGGCTGGCTTGGCGACTGGGGCGGTGCCTATGCGATGGAGCCGGGAATTCTGGAGCTATGTGAAAGCGGGCTGCGTGTGCTTGAGACGCTCGGAGCGATTGTCGAGCCGGTTCCGGCCCCGATGGATGCGGCGGAAATTTGGGAATCCTGGCTCGACCTGCGATCCTGGGGCAAGGCCGGTTCGTTGGAGCCGCTGCTGCGCCAGAACCGGTCGGCGCTGAAAGATACCGCGATCTGGGAGATCGAACGCGGACTCGGCCTCTCGGCGATGGATGTCCACCGCGCCAGTGTCAAACGCTCGAACTGGTACAAGCGGTCGGTCGAGCTTTTCGATGAATTCGATGCACTGGTATTGCCCTCGGCGCAGGTCTGGCCCTTTGACGTGAACGTGCCGTATCCGAAGGAAATCGCGGGCCGGGCCATGGATACCTATCATCGCTGGATGGAGGTTACGATCCCGATTGGCCTGATCGGCCTGCCCTCGCTGGCGGTTCCGGCCGGGTTCGGCCCCCAGGGCGTGCCCATGGGGTTCCAGATCTTTGGCCCGCGCGGCGGCGATGCGAAACTATTGGCGCTGGGCGAGGCCTATCACCAGGCCACGACCTGGCCGCAACGGCACCCTGCCATGTAGACGCGAGATAACAGAGAAGGAGCAGGCATGATCGAGAAACCTTTTGGTGTGCCGCCAATGCATCCGGCCAGCTTCGACATGCTGCGCCATGCACTGGCGGCCGGGCTGCGCGATTACTTGCGGGCGCCGCTGTTCGGGCTGCTGTTTTCGGGTTTCTACGTGATGTCGGGCCTCTTGATGGCCTGGGTGACGGCCTGGACCGGCACCACCTTCTGGCTGGTGTTGGCCGCGATCGGTTTTCCGCTGCTCGGCCCCTTTGCCGCAGTGGGCCTCTATGAGGTATCGCACCGATTGGAGCAGGGCGAGCCGCTGGATTTCGGAGAGATATTCGGCGTCGTGATCTTGCAGAGCCGCCGCCAGTTGCCCTCGATCTGCGCCATCATGGTGCTGGTCTTTCTGTTCTGGTTCTTTCTCGGTCACATGATATTTGCCCTCTTCCTGGGCCTGACGACCATGACCAATGTCTCCAGTTCGATGGAGGTGTTTCTCAGCCCCAACGGGCTGATGATGCTGGCCGTGGGTACTGTGGTGGGTGCGGGATTTGCAACGCTGCTCTACATGATCACGGTGATGTCGATCCCGATGCTGCTGGATCGGGAACTGGATTTCGTGACGGCGATGATCGCCAGTTTCGGCTTTGTTACATCCAACCCCGTGGTGATGCTTGTCTGGGCCGGGATCCTGGCCGTGATGACCTTTGTCGCCATGGTGCCGGGATTTTTGGGTCTGTTTCTGGTGCTGCCCTGGCTGGGCCATGCCTCGTGGCACCTTTACCGTCAGGTTACGCGGGACGAGACCGCGGCCTGACGCTTTGGCGGTGTGGCGGCTGATCCGCCCGCAGTCGTATTGTGGGGCTGCCGGCCCTCAGCGGAACGGTTCGTCCGGGCGCAGCAGGCGCCGGTGAAAGGGCAAGAGCTGTTCTGCGTCCACAAAACCGGCCTGGCGCGCGGTCTTCCAGATGGCCGACTTGTCACGGCCCAGATGTTCGTAGACCAGCCGAGTAATTCGGTGCCCGCTCACCGGTTCGCGCACCGAGCGCGACACGTAACCGACCCAGAAATTGTTTTCGAAAGACGCCACGCGCGACAGATAGTTGAAAGAGAAGGTCATCGCGTTGCGGCGCGAGATCAACAGTGTCACCCCATCATCCTCGCGTGTGACATAGCCGCGGAATTCGCGGGTGCGGGGGTCGTCGGGCAGATCCTGTTGGCGCATCGCCTCAAGCGCCTCATAGCCGCGGATATAGGTCGCGTTGTTCTCGCGAAAGACATAGACCAGCCCCAGCACGAATTTGTTTTCGTTGACGAAGCTACGCCGCGTGAACCGGTAGAAACCACCGGGAAAGTCGTCCTCGTCAAGGCGGGTCACGTCCGGCCCGAAGAATTCGGACAGCACCGGCCCCGACAGGATCTGATCCGAAACCGGTATGGCATCGACCGGATCCAGCAGGATACGCGCATCGACATCGAAGAAGCTGCAGATCCGGTCCAGCACGTCGGGGCGGGGAAAGCTCTCTCCCGACAGATATCGGTTGAACTGGGTGCGGTTGATGCCGAGCTGGCGCGAAAGTTCGGAGATCGAGGGGTAACGGCGGGACAGTCGGCGCAGGTTTTCGCCGAACATGTTGCGGAGTTCCGCCGGTGTCCTTGTAGGTTTTGTCATAGGGTCCCGAAACAGAATTGTTCATTTAGACCGAAACGTGAAGGGGTGAGTGGTTGTTCCCTTCGGTCGATACACACAAATTGATACTATATAGCGTCAAAATAGACGCGAAAGTGTGTCAGGAGGCTACTGGCCCAGACACAAAAAGCAATAGCCAGACACGCATTTTACCATGTTTGACTCGTGTTAATTCGCTCAATCTAAAGAAAACAAGTCATTGGGACGGGATATGTTTGGTGTAGTACTCTGGAGCGACAGTGATGATCAGAAAGCGGTCATCTGGTGCGAGGACCACGGGGACCTCGCATTCTATCGGAAAACGGATGCGCAGGCAGCGGTCTGCCTGGACGTGGGGGACTGGGTTCAGTTCGACCTGGTGACCGAACGCAAGCAGCGTCTGGCCTTGAACCCGCGGCTGGTCGATCAGGGCAGTTATCGCGGCTTGCAGGACCTGCTGCGCGATGCAGGCGCGATGGGCGGGGATGTCGCGGATGGGGCCGTGGCAAAGGTGATTCCGCTTGCCGCCCGATCACGGCGCAAGCCCGGCAGACAGGCCGAAGGCGAAGTCTGCCGCGCCTGAACCCATGCTTTGTCAGTCGCCGCGCAACAGCGCCGCGACACCCGTGCGCGCGATCTCGGCCAGGCCCAACGGCCGCATCAGATCGGCAAAGGCGTCGATCTTGTCCGGCGCACCGGTGATCTCAAAGACGAAACTGTTGAGCGTGCTGTCGACCACGTTGGCGCGGAAGATATCCGCCAGCCGCAGCGCCTCGACCCGCTTGTCGCCGCTGCCAACCACCTTGAGCATCGCCAGTTCGCGCTCGACCGAGCGCCCCTCGACCGTCAGGTCATGCACGTCGCGAACCGAGACGATGCGGCCCAGTTGCGCCTTGATCTGCTCGATCACCTGTGGCGTGCCGGTGGTGACGATGGTTATGCGGCTCAGATGGCCGGTATGATCCACCTCGGCGACGGTGAGGCTTTCGATGTTGTAGCCGCGCCCCGAGAACAGGCCGATGACGCGGGCCAGCACACCCGGCTCGTTCTCGACCAGAAGGGCGATGGTGTGCCGTTCGGCCACGTCCGAGAAGGTCGGGCGCAGGTTATAGGCGGAATGGCTGCTGGAGCCTTTCTTGATGTGTAGGGCAGACATATGCGTCCCTTTCAGAATGGAGAGTACCGGTCGCACCAGGCGCGACCGACAAAATTCGCAGGATTTTGTCAGACCAGAACCGCGCCGCCGGCCTGGATCACGCCTTGGGTCTCGGCGTCGCCCAGCAGCATCTCGTTATGGGCCTTACCCGAGGGGATCATCGGAAAGCAGTTCTCGTGCTTTTCCACCAGACAGTCAAAGATCACCGGCCCGTCATAGTTCAGCATCTCCATGATCGCATCGTCCAGGTCGGCGGGGTCCTTACACAGGATGCCCTTCGCGCCAAAGGCTTCGGCCAGTTTCACGAAATCGGGCAGTGCCTCGGACCAGGATTGCGAATAGCGCTCGCCATGCAGCAATTCCTGCCACTGGCGCACCATGCCCAGGCGTTCGTTGTTCAGGATGAATTGCTTGACCGGCAGCCGGTACTGCACGGCGGTGCCCATCTCCTGCATGTTCATCAGCCAGGAGGCCTCGCCCGCCACGTTGATCACCAGCGCGTCCGGATGCGCGATCTGCACCCCGATCGAGGCCGGCGTACCATAGCCCATGGTGCCCAGCCCGCCGGAGGTCATCCAACGGTTCGGATCCTCAAAGCTCAGATATTGCGCCGCCCACATCTGGTGCTGGCCCACTTCGGTACAGACGTAGCGGTCACGCCCCTTGGTCAGCGCCTCCAGACGCTCCAGAGCGTATTGCGGCTTGATGGTCTTTTCCGAAGGCTTGTAGGTCAGGCAGTTCACCTTGCGCCATTCGGTGATCTGGGCCTGCCATTTCTGCACCGCCTCGGCATTCGTCTTGCGTCCGCGCGCCTTCCAGACCTTCAGGATGTCTTCCAGCACATGGCCCACATCGCCGACGATGGGGATATCGACCCGGATCACCTTGTTGATCGAGCTGGGGTCGATGTCGATATGCGCTTTTTTCGATTTCGGGCTGAACGCGTCGATGCGGCCGGTGATCCGGTCGTCGAAGCGGGCGCCGATATTGATCATCAGGTCGCAGCCATGCATGGCCATGTTGGCCTCGTAAAGCCCATGCATGCCCAGCATGCCCAGCCAGTTCTTGCCCGAGGCGGGATAGGCGCCCAGACCCATCAGGGTCGAGGTGATGGGAAAGCCGGTCGCATCCACCAGCTCGCGCAAGAGCTGGCTGGCGGCGGGGCCGGAATTGATCACGCCGCCGCCGGTATAGAACACCGGGCGCTTGGCCTTTTCGATGGCCGCGACCAGTTCGGTGATTTCTTCCATGTCCCCTTTCACCGGCGGGTTGTAATGGGTCTCCAGCCCCTTGGGGCCCTGGTATTTGCCGGTGGCGAACTGAACGTCCTTGGGAATGTCGATCAGGACCGGGCCAGGCCGGCCCGAGGTCGCCACGTGGAATCCTTCGTGGATGGTCTTGGCCAGCTTGTCGGTGTCCTTGACCAGCCAGTTATGCTTGGTGCAGGGGCGGGTGATGCCAACGGTGTCGGCCTCCTGGAACGCGTCCGAGCCGATCATGAAGGTCGGCACCTGGCCGGTGAGAACCACGATCGGGATCGAGTCGAGCAGCGCGTCGGTCAGCCCGGTCACCGCATTGGTGGCGCCAGGACCCGAGGTCACCAGCACAACACCGGGCTTACCGGTCGAGCGGGCATAGCCTTCGGCCGCGTGCACCGCGCCCTGTTCGTGTCGCACCAGAATGTGGCGAATGTCGTTTTGCAGAAAGATCTCGTCATAGATCGGCAGCACGGCGCCGCCCGGATAGCCGAATACCGTGTCCACGCCCTGATCCTTGAGGGCCTGGACCACCATCTTTGCGCCGGTCATCTCACGTGTCATCTGCTTTGCTCCATTGGCGACATGCGTCTTCTCGTTTCAGCATAAAAAAAGCCCCCGAACTTTCGGAGGCGCATGGGTTCGATTATGGCTTACCGTTACCGGCCCATGCGCGTGGTTCCTACGATTACGACTAGCGCGGTCATTCCCAGCGGCTCCTTCATGCTTGGCGGGGACATTATGGGCGGGGGCAGGGGGCGTCAACACTCAATCGGGTCGAAAACCTGTCGCTGCGGGCAGTTTTGGCGACATTTTGTTGCGCAGAATGCCGCAGGGCGGGACATTTCCGCGAATTTGACCCTTCGTCGCGCGACGGATCTGACCCATTGGCGGCGCGTGATGCCGGAAACAGGCCAGAAATCCGCGACTCGTTTGCCGACCTTGTACGGGCGGCAAAGCAGGAGGACGCGATGGAATTGCATGATTTGATCGATCTGGGGCGCTATCCGATCGACCGGCCCGATGCGCCGGCCTATGCGGTCATGCTGGCCGATCTCAGACGCGAAATCGCCGAGGACGGCTGCGCGGTGCTGCCAGGCTTTGCCCATCCTGCCGGCGTGGCGCGTCTGGTGGCCGAGGCCGATGCGGTGGCGCATCTGGGGCATCGCTCCTTCAGCCGCACCAATGTCTATTTCTCGCAGGACGATCCGAGCCTGCCTGCAACCCACCCGGTTCGGCAATTCTTCGACCGCTCGAACGCCTTCGTGCCGGCCGATAACTTCCCACCCGACAGACCGCTGCGCAGGATCTATGAGGCCGCGCCTTTCATGCCCTTCATCCGTGACGTGCTGTGTGAACCGGAAGACAGGTTCTTTCGCTATGACGACCCGCTGGCGGATGTGATCGTAAACGCGGTCGAAACGGGGCAGGGGTTCCCCTGGCATTTCGACACCAACAATTTCACGGTCACGCTGGCGATCCAGAATGGCAGTGCGGGCGGCGCGTTTGAATATGTGCCCGACCTGCGAACGGCGAGCGACGAGAATTTCGATGGCGTGGCCGAGGTGCTGGCGGGTGTCCGTGAGCGGGTCCGGGTGTTGGACCTGCAACCGGGTGATTTGCAGATCTTCAAGGGCCGATACGCGCTGCATCGGGTCGCCCCGGTCGAGGGGCCGCGACGGCGTTATGTGGGGATCTTCTCGTTCGTCGAGACCGAGGGCATGTGCGGTGGAGTCGAACGGACGCGGCAGCTTTATGGCAGGGTGTTGCCCCGGCATCACCAGCGCGCGGGATTGCGCGCAGACGCGTTGCGGGACTGACCCGAGCCGGTGCCGCTGCCGGGTCAGAGACCGACGCCGGTGCCTTGCAGCACGCCGTGTTCCAGCGCATAGCGGGTCAGCCCGGCGGTCGAGGAAATGCCGAGCTTGCGCTTGATATTCTTGCGGTGGGTTTCCACCGTGCGCACCGAGATATCGAGCGCGATGGCCACTTCCTTGTTCGACTTGCCCTGCGCCAGTTGCAGCAGGATGGTCTGTTCGCGCCCCGTCAGCGCCTCGCGCGCCTCTTCGCCGGCCTTGGGTTCCAGCGACCCCTTGGCGCCGGTACACAAGTAACGCTCGCCCCGCATCACCGCGTCGATGGCCTGCTTGATCTCTTCGGTCGGCACGTCCTTGAGCACATAGCCCATGGCGCCATGGCTGAGCGCGGTCGAGATGTACTCGGGGCTGTCATGCATCGAAAGGATCAGAACGCGGGTGTCGGGCATTTGTTCCAACAGGATTTCGGTGGCGCCCAGCCCGCCGAGACCGGGCATGTTCAGATCCATCAGGATCACATCGGGCAGCAGCGCCAGCGCGCGGCCCACCGCCTCGCGCCCGTCGCCCACGGTGCCGATCACCTGAATGTCGTCATAGCTTTCGAGAATGGCCTGAATGCCTTCGGCCACCATCGGGTGATCGTCGACGATCAGAACGCGGACGGGGGTGTCGGTCATGGCAGGGCCTTTCTCTTCGACGCCGGCTCCTCCTGAGGCGGCAACAGGTGGCTCAGCGGCAGGCTGACCTCGATCACGGTGCCGGTCTGCGTGCCGCGGGATGACAGGATGCGCAAGCTGCCGTCAAGCTGTTCGATTCGTTCCTGCATGTTGCGCAGGCCAAGGCCGGGGCCGGGTTTGCCCTGCGTGGCGCGGATACCGCGGCCATTGTCAGATATCCGCATTGTGGCGCCCTTCTTGTGGCCGCGCAGGTCGATCGAGACCCGGGTGGCACCCGAATGACGCTCGATATTGGTCAGCGCCTCCTGGGCAATACGGTAGAGCGCGATCTTGCTGTTGTGGTCCAGCCGGTTGCGGAACACCACCGTGGTGAAATCGGTCGCGATGCCGGTGCGCTCGCGGAAATCGTCGGTCAGCGATTTCAATGCCGGGCCAAGGCCCAGATCGTCGAGCACGCCGGGGCGCAGGTCGCGGCTGATGCGGCGCACCTCGGTGATCGCGATGCCGAGGTTCTCGATCCCCTTGTCCAGCGGCGGTTCGGCGCCGTCATGATCGCCGCGTGCCAGCCGGCGACGGGCATTGTCCAGCGCATAGCGCACCCCAACCAGGATCTGACTGATGCCGTCGTGCAATTCGCGCGCCACTCGCCCGCGCTCTTCCTCTTGCGCGTCGAATACCCGCTGCGTCAGTTCCTTGAGCTTGGCATCGGCCAGCCGGCGTTCGCGGATGTTCAGAACCATGCCCGAGCCGAACACGACCAGAAGCGCGGCCAGCGCGATGGCGCCGATATAGACAAAGGTGCGGCGGACGCGGGCCTGGGTCTCGGCCCGGGCCGCGGCGACCGAGGCCAGCACATCGTCGATGAACACGCCGGTGCCTACGGCCCAGCGCCAGTCCTGAAGGCCCACCACATAGGCCACCATCTGCGCCTCTTCCCCTGTCGAGGGTTTCTGCCACATGAAGGAATGCCAGCCCGCGCCCTGCCGGGCGAGGCGGATGAATTCATCCACCACCGGCACACCCTTGCTATCGGTCAGCCCCTCCCAGTTGCGGTTGATGAACTCGGTCTGGCGCGGGCTGACCAGGTTCTTGCCCTCGTAGTCGTAGACGAAAAAGAACCCGTCCTGCCCGTAGATCATCGCCGCCAGCATCTGCGCAACTTGCGTCTTGGCCTCTTCATCGTCAGGCGCGGCGGGGCCATAGATATGGGCAAAGCCGTTGCGCGCCTGGGTGACGTAGTTGCGCAGCTCGGCCTTCTTTGCCTGCAACAGCTGCCGCTCCAGCGCCTGTATCTCGCGTTCGGCCAAGGTGCGCGCCTGATAGGCCACCAGCGCCGCGATGGCGGCCACTGCCACTACCAACGGCAGGGTCGCCAGAAGCGAGATCTTCTGGGCATAGTTGGGGCGGATCAGGTTGCGCAGCCGGTGCATGGCGAATCGATACGCAAAACCGGCGGCAAAATCAAAGCATGCGATCAAGTCGTGACCGGCCGCCACGCACTTGTGTGGTCGCGCAGCGCCCGAAAAACAGTGGATTTCAAGGCCAGTGGCCACATTTTTCCGCGCCGCTACGTAGTACTAGGTATTCACAGAGCGGATCATCGCTCGTTACCCTTGCGCCACTGGAAACGATCCGCCCACCGGGATGACTCGGCGGGCGTCCATGACTTGCAAGGGGAGGAAATACTCTTATGGATCGTCGTTCTTTTCTGAAAACCTCGGCCATGGGCGGCGCTGCCGCGGCCGCCACCACCGCTCTGGCCGCTCCGGCCTATGCTCAGGGCAAGCGGACCCTGACCATGGTCACCACCTGGGGCCGCGGTCTGGCCGGTGTGCATGACTCGGCACAGCGCGTCGCCGACAACATCACCGCAATGTCGGATGGCAACCTGACCGTGGACCTGAAGGCCGCCGGCGAACTGGTGGGCGCGTTCGAAGTGTTCGACGCCGTCTCCTCGGGCCAGGCAGATATGTATCACGGCGCCGACTATTACTTCGTCGGTCAGCACCCGGGCTATGCGTTCTTCACCGCCGTGCCCTTTGGCATGACCGCGCAGGAACTGGTGAACTGGTACTATCACGACGGCGGCCACGAGCTGCATGACGAGCTGGGCCAGATCTTTGGCCTGAAATCCTTCCTGGGCGGTAACACCGGCGCGCAGGCCGGTGGCTGGTTCTCGAAAGAGATCAATGGCCCCGAGGATTTCAACGGTCTGAAGTTCCGGATGCCGGGCCTGGGCGGCAAGGCGCTGGGCAAGCTGGGCGCAAGCGTTCAGAACATTCCGGGTTCGGAAGTGTACCAGGCGCTGTCCTCGGGTGCCATCGACGGCACCGAGTGGATCGGACCCTGGGCGGACGAAAAGGCCGGCTTCCAGGAAATCACCAAGACCTATTACACCGCTGGTTTCCACGAGCCGGGCGCGGGTCTGTCGGTTGCCACCAACCGCGACGTGTTCGAGAGCCTTAGCCCCGCACAGCAGAAGATGATTGAGCTTGCTTCGGCTGAGTGCCACCAGTGGAACCTGGCCCAGTTCCTGTCCAACAACGGCTCGGCACTGCAGCGCCTGCAAGCCGGTGGCGTCAAGGTCCTGGAGTTCCCCGACAGCGTCTGGGATGCCTTCGGCAAGGCCAGCCAGGAAGTCATGGCCGAGAACATGGGCGACGAGCTGTTCAAGAAGATCCACGACAGCGCCATGGCGTCGATGAAATCGTCGTCGGCTTGGCTGAACATCTCGTCGGGCGTCTACACCGCACAGCGCGACCGCGTTCTGGGCTGATCCCGCCAAGCGGCCAATACCGGACCCCCGCCCCAGGGCGGGGGGCCTACGCTTTGCTAGGACCTTGCGGCGCTGTTCCGCAGGACGATCCGGCACTCCTGAATCGGGGACATCATGCAGGACGATAACGGTATCTCCTTTTTCGGCGCCCTATGGAACGGCCTGATCTGGCTGTTTCAGAACATCGCCGAGGCATTCTATAATTTCGGCTATGCGGTGACCCATCCGCAGCTCTGGCTGGACTGGTCCGACAAGGCCTCGATCATGCGCTTTGTCTATTACGGCGGCTCGGTCGAGTTCTTCTTCGTGGTCTTCACCTTCGTGCTGATCCTGACGGCGATCGGCATGTATTTCCGTCCCTTCATGTGGCTGATGGTGCGCGGGCTCGAAGGTTTCGCCAACACGGTCGGGCGTTTCTTTGCCTGGGCGGGCCTGCTGATGGTGCTGCAACAGATCATCATCGTGTTCATGCAGCGCGTCTTTGCGCGGCCCGATCTGTCCTTTGGCTTTGGCATCCCGGTGACGCTGGACGTCAGCTGGTGGTCCGAGGAACTGAAGCTTTACAACGCGATGGTTGTCTGCCTTTGCGCCACCTACACATTCGTGCAGGGCGGTCATGTCCGCGTCGACCTGATTTATTCCGGCCTCAGCCACCGCGGCAAGCGGGTGGTCGACATGGCGGGCTCGCTTCTGTTCATGATGCCGATGGCGGTGGTGACCTGGCTTTACGGTTGGTACTTCCTGTGGCGGCACCTGATCGTGCCGAACCCTTCGGCCAGCGACCAGCTTGACCGCCTGCTGATGAAATCTCGGGCGCTGCGCTGGAACGTGGAGACCATCGGGTTCAGTCCCAACGGGTTCAACGGGTATTTCCTGTTCAAGATCCTGCTGATCACCTTTGCGGCCATGGTGTTCATCCACGCAGTCGCCTTTTTCTATCGCTCATGGCTCGAATTCGTCGAAGGCGAGAGCAGTGCGGGTAAATATCTCGACAAGGATACTCTTGGCGAGGGCGAAGAGGCCTATGAAGGCACGCATTAAGAATAGGAACCGGGAACATGCTATTCGGTCTTGATGGCGTCGAAGTCGGCCTCATTATTGTATTTCTCTGCCTCTTCGGGGGCATCCTGTCGGGATTTCCGGTGGCCTTTGCCATCGGCGGCGCCGGCGTCATCTCATTCGGCATCATCGCCGCGCTGGACAGCGCGGGTCTGCTGATCCACCAGGCCATCGACACTTCGTCTCAGGCCTATGCAGAGCTGATCGGAGCCGGGGTCAAACCCGATGCGATCTCGATCTTCAGATACCCTGAACTGCCCCGCATCGCCGAACATGTGTTCAAGGGCGGCTGGGAGACGGCGATGGACCGCAACGTGTCCTTCATCGTCAACCGGATGAACGAGCGGGTGCTGGCCGGCCAGTCCATCGAGACGCTGCTGGCGGTGCTGATGTTCGTGCTGATGGGGATCACGCTGGAACGCTCGAAGATCGCCAACGATCTGCTGACCACCATGGCGCGTGTCTTTGGCCCGCTGCCCGGCGGTCTGGCGGTGTCCATTGTGGTCGTGGGTGCGTTTCTGGCCGCCTCGACCGGGATCGTCGGTGCGACTGTGGTTACCATGGGCCTCTTGGCCCTGCCCACCATGCTGCGCAACAACTACTCGCCAGAACTGGCGACCGGGGTCATCGCGGCGAGCGGCACATTGGGGCAGATCATTCCACCCTCGATCGTGATCGTTCTGCTGGGCACCCTGGCGGGCGACCTCTATTCGACCGCGCAGGAAAGCCGCGCCATTGAGGCGGGCTGTACCGACGCGCTGACCTATCTGGGTGAACCTGCGGTCGTGTCGGTGGGTACCCTGTTCCAGGCGGCGCTGCTGCCGGGTATCCTGCTGGCGCTGCTCTATGCGCTCTATGCCTTTGGCTATGCGCTCCTTAACCCGGACAAGGCGCCGGCGGTTGAATTGGGCGGTGGCTCGGGCGAGCCGATCACCCGCGGCGAGGGCTTTACCTGGCTGCTGGGAGCGCCGGTGGCGTTGATCGCCGGGGTGCTGCTGCTGGGCAGTCTTGGTGTCGTAGGCAGTCAGGACGTGACCGTCTCGACCTTCTCGGACACATCCAAGAGCGCCAGCCTGCGTACCAATGTGGGGCCGGACTGCAAGGCCTCGATGATTGAGCTGCACGGGCAGGAAGCCTGGGACGCGGCCGTCGCCGAACAGGAAGCCATCGACGCCGCAGGCGGGGTGCAGGAATCGCACCGCCTGACTGAAGAGGAGATCGCCGAGGCGCGTGCCACCAAGATCGCCGATGCCGCGCCGATCGGTACCGGTGTCGCGGTGATCGCGGTACTGCTGGGGCTGACGCTGGTTGTGGGCCGGGGCATCGCGCCTTCCCGCGACCCGAAACCGCTGCTCGTGGGCGGGCTGGGGCTGGTCTTGATGTTGCTGGCCGACATGCTGCTCATCGGGCCGCTGACCTCGCCCGGTGTCACGGTGCTGATCCTGCTGCTGCCATTGGCGCTGGGGCTGTATGGCTGCAAGGAGGCGGCGATCCGCTGCACCGGCAATGATCTGATCCGGGTGGTGTTCCCGCCGCTGGTTCTGATCATCGCTGTGCTGGGGTCGATCCTGGGTGGTATCACCAACCCCACTCCGGCGGCGGCGCTGGGCGCGGGCGGGGCCATCATGCTGGCGGCCTATCGCAAGCTGCGGGATGAGGGCCGGTCGGGAAAGGTGATCATATGGTCCACCTTCGCCATCATCATCTGCCTGCTGATCGGGGTGAATTTCGACCTGCGCATCAATCAGGACGGTGTCAGTGTCGAAACCTGGATCGCTTTCGTCTTTGCCTATGCGACCTATATCTATGCGCTGGGCGGACTGCTGTTCGGCTGCTGGGTGCTGTTTGCCGGCGGTGTGCTGTCACCGATCGTGCGTGAGACGGCCAAGGTGACCTCGATGGTGTTCACCATCCTGATCGGGTCGCAGCTGCTCAATCTGGTGGTGATCAGCTTTGGCGGCGAGCATTACATCCAGCAGTTCCTGAAGAGCTTCGACAACGAGTTCAAGGTCTTCCTGATCGTGATGCTGGTGCTCTTCGTGCTGGGCTTCGTGCTCGATTTCCTCGAGATCATCTATATCGTGATTCCGATCGTCGGACCGGTGATCTATGGCGGGTCCTTCGACCCGAAATGGGTGACCATCATGGTGGCGGTGAACCTGCAGACCTCGTTCCTGACGCCACCCTTCGGCTTTGCCCTGTTCTATCTGCGCGGGGTGGCGCCGAAGGAGGTGACCACGGGCCATATCTATCGCGGCATCGTGCCTTTCGTGATCATCCAGGTGGTCGGGATCGCGATCCTGTGGAGCTTCCCCTCGATCGTGACCATCGTTCCGGCGCTGATCCCGAACTGATCTGGGTGTTACCAAACGGAAAAGGGGGCCTTTGGGCCCCCTTTGCTTTTTGAGTTCCGGTCAAGGGGCGCTGCCCCTTCTTGCCCCTCTGGGGCAATTCATCCCCGAGATATTTCAGGCAAGAGGAAGATGCAGGACCGGGGGGGCACCGGCGGTTGAGACGTGGATCGCGTCTGCGGGTGGCTACGCCTTCACTCCCTTGGAAGAAACAATCTCAGTCGCGGGTGGGCCAGCGGTCAGGGAGCTGGATATTCGCGACCTGTTCGGCGATGGGATCGGTCGACAGCGGATGCTGGATGGCGTCATGCGCCTGCGGGTTTTTCATCGCCTGCCAGCGACCGCCCAGATAGATTTCGAGCCCTGAGAAGCGGGACTTGTAACCCATCTTGGGGCTGCCGGGCACCCAATAGCCAAGATAGACATAGGGTAGACCCGCCTCGCGTGCGATGTCGATGTGATCGAGGATCATATGGGTGCCAAGCGAATCCCGGTGCAGGTCTGGGTCGTAGAAGGAATAGACCATGCTGAGCCCGTCATCGAGCACATCGGTCAGGCTGACCGCGGTCAGCGCACGGGTGTCGCGATGGGCATATTCGATCACCCGGCTTCGGATCGGCGTCTCTTCGATCATCGCGGCGAATTCGAACACATCCATGTCGGCCATGCCGCCATCGGCATGGCGGCTGTCGAGATAGCGGCGGAACAGTTCGTATTGTTCGTCGGTGGCCCAGGGCGAGGTCGCGCGCCGGGTCAGATGCGCGTTGCGGCGCAGGGCGCGTTTCTGGCTGCGGCTGGGCTGAAAGGACGCCACGTCGATCCGGGCCGAGAGACAGGCGGCGCAATCGGCGCAGGAAGGGCGGTAGAGCACATTCTGCGAGCGGCGGAACCCCTGTTGTGACAGCGCATTGTTCAGCCGTTCGGCGCCTTCACCCTGGAGCGCGGTGAACAGTTTCCGCTCCATCCTGTCCGGCAAATAGGGGCAGGGTTGCGGAGCGGTCACGTAGAATTGTGGCGCAATGGGCAGGGTGTGGCGCATAGGGGTCCCGTCTGTTCCTCGGCGGATGATAACAACCGATCCGGGACCCGCCAAGTGAACAAAGTCACAAGAGTTAAGCGTAGGCCCGCCGGTTCAGCGCCACGGTACCCAGCACCGCATCGGTCAAGCCCTGGGCGCGCGATCCGGTCAGCATCATCAGGATCGAGATCACTTGAAGGATCGGCAGTGCCATGCTGACGGTATAGCCTGTGGTATGGGCCAGCGCCTGGCCGCCGTTCAACTGAGCGCCATAGGCGTCGCGCAGTTCGATCCCGACAAAGCGCATGCCCCAGGTGGCCGAGCCGCCGGCGATGGTGGCGACACGATAGACAAAGCCCACCACCAGATAAAGCAGCGGCCAGACAAAGGCGCCGACAAAGGCGGTCAACAGTACCACAATGAGGCTGAGCATCAGGATCACGCAGGTGTCGAACACCCAGGCAAAGAAGCGTTTGGCGGGAATGCTTTGATAGAATTCCGGCTGATGGTCGGGGTGGGGAAGGTGGGTCATCGGGGCTGGATCCGTTTGCGATGTATGGCCGCCCCGCATAGGGGCGGCCGATCGGGCTCAGGCGTCGTCGTCGCTCTTGTCGTCGCGGGCCGTGCGGGCACGCTCGTCCATGAACTCGTCGAACTCGGCCTTGTCCTTGGCCTCGCGCAGGCGGTGCAGGAAGGCTTCGAAATCGGCCTGCTCGCGTTCCAGGCGGGCCAGCGTATCGGCCTTGTAGGCGTCAAAGGCGCTGTTGCCGGTGGTCGACATCGCCCGCATGCCGTGATGGCTCCAGGCTTTGCGGCGGGTGCAGGATTTGCTGAACATGCGTTTGCTCCAGATCATGTAGGCGAGAAGGGCGAGGCCGATGGGCCAGAAGAAGACGAAGCCAAGGACCATGGCAGCGATCCAGGCGCCTTTGCCCTTGCTGTCCAGCCAGGCTTCGCTTCGGTGCAGCCAACCCGGATTTGACGGGGCGGCGACGGGGTCGGTCATCATGGTCATCTTTGTCTCCAGATCAGTTGATGTGAATGCCTTTCACATTACCGATGTGGGGCGGTGGGCGAGACAATGCAAGAGGGTATGTGAAAAAGATTTACATCACGATTTAGGCGAGTGTTCGAGCAATACGCAATCAGGAGTTGCGTAATCGGAAAATTTAGGTTTTCATAATTTTCAGAACCTATACTCTTGTCGTTAGGGAAACAGGGGCGACCATGCCGGAAAAGACGGCACATAACACAGGTCAGGACGTACGGTGCCGGGACAATCGGATGCCGGCGGGCTGGTGGCTGTTGCCCAGTATGGCGCTGGGGCTGTTTGGCTGGACCGTGCTGCTCGGCCAGGTTCTCGCGCTGATCAACCCATCCTGACGAAAATGGAGGCCTCGGCGCCGGTCAGGCGCTGAAGCTCTGCCGGGGCAATCGAAAAGACATGGCGCGGCGTGCCTGCGGCGGCCCAGACCACCGGAAAGGCCATCAGCGCGGGATCCATGAAACTGGCCACCGGCGACAGATGCCCGACGGGTGCGACACCGCCGATGGCGAAACCCGTCTTGTTCCGGACAGTATCGGCATCGGCGCGTGACAGGGGAGCGCCGAACAGGGCAGCGGCACGGTTCGGATCGACGTGGTTGCCGCCTGCGGTCAGAAACAGCGCCAGAGCATTGCCGCCCGTTTGCTGAAAGATGATCGACTTGACGATCTGGTTCAGCGCGCAACCGACAGCGGCGGCGGCATCCTCGGCGGTGCGGGCGTTTCCCGTCTCGCGGATCTCGGTGGTCACCTGCGCGGCCTCAAGTGCGGCGCGGACCCGTTTCAGGCTCTTGCTCATGCCGCAGGACTGCCCGCTCCGCTGGCAAAGGTCAAGTTTTGACGCATTGACGGCGGGAGGGGCGGCTGCGCTATTTGGCGCATGACCACACGCCTTGCCATCACCCGACTCCCCCGTGCCTATGACCCCGACCTGGGAGCAGAGGCGCGTGCCCTGCTGCCCGATCTGGGGGGCGATCTGGCCGAACTGGTGGCCGGCGCGGGGGGCACCAGCCCCTATCTGATGGGGCTGATGCGGGCCGAGGCAGCCTGGCTGGCGCCCGCGCTCGAGGATGCCGATGCGGCCGTGGCCGCCGAACTGACCGCGGCCCGCGCATTGCCGCCCGATCAACTCAAACCCGGTTTGCGACAGGCCAAGCGGCGACTGGCGCTGTTGACCGCGCTGGCTGATCTGGCGGGCGCCTGGCCGCTGGAGAAGGTGACCGCGCTGCTTACCGATTTCGGCGCGCTGGCCGCCGATCTGGCCGCCAAGGCCGAGATCGCCGCCCTGATCCGGCGCGGCAAGCTGCCGGGGCAGACCGAAGCGGATGTTGAAACCGCCGCCGGGATGGTGATTCTGGCCATGGGCAAGATGGGCGCGCATGAGCTCAACTACAGCTCGGACATCGACTTGATCGTGCTGTTTGACGAAACCCGCTACGAGCCCGACGATTTCTTTGAGGCACGTCAGGGCATGGTGCGCGCCACCCGCAATTTCTGCGCCACGCTCAGCGACAAGACCGCCGATGGCTATGTGTTCCGCACCGATCTGCGGTTGCGCCCCGATCCGGCGGTCACCCCGGTCTGTCTGGCGATGGAGGCGGCAGAGCATTATTACGAAAGCCTTGGCCGCACCTGGGAACGTGCCGCCTATATCAAGGCGCGGCCCTGCGCGGGCGATCTGGCGGCGGGGGCGCGCTTCCTGGAAACCCTGCGCCCCTTTGTCTGGCGGCGTCATCTGGATTTCGCTGCCATCCAGGACGCCCATGACATGCGCCTGCGCATTCGCGAAAACAAGGGCACCGGCGGCGCCCTGACCATTCCGGGCCATGACATGAAGCTGGGCCGGGGCGGTATCCGCGAGATCGAGTTCTTTACCCAGACCCGGCAGTTGATCGCAGGCGGGCGCGACCGTGACCTGCGCCTACGCGGCACGGTCGAGGGGCTGGCGGCATTGGCGGCCAAGGGTTGGGTGCCGCCCGAGGTGGCCGAGGCGCTCACCCGCCACTACCGCGCCCATCGCGAGGTCGAACATCGTATCCAGATGGTACACGATGCCCAGACCCACCGCATTCCGCAAACCGAAGAGGGCATTGCCCGAGTGGCCTGCCTGATGGGGATCGATGCCGCGGAACTGCGCGCCGACCTGACCCGGCGCCTGACCGAGGTGCACCGGCTGACCGAGGATTTCTTTGCCCCCGATAGCGCCGCCGCCCCGGCGCCCGCCCTGCCGGCAGAGGTGGTGTTCGACGACAATGTGCTGTCGCGCTGGCCTACCTATCCGGCGCTGCGCTCGCAACGGGGGCGGCGCATTTTCGAACGGCTGAAGCCCGAACTGCTGGCGCGGCTGGCGCGCACCGCCAAACCGGACGAGGCGCTGCTGGCGCTCGATGGCTTTCTGGCCGGGCTGCCCGCAGGGGTGCAGCTGTTTTCCCTGTTCGAGGCCAATCCGCAGCTGATCGACCTGTTGGTCGATATCGTCGGCACCAGCCATGCGCTGGCGGCGTTTCTGTCGCGCAATGCATCGGTCTTCGATGCGGTGATTGGCGGTTCGTTCTTCGACGACTGGCCGGGCGGGGCGGCGCTGCGGGCCGATTTGGCCGAGCGTCTGGCCGCCGAGGACGATTACGAGGCCCGGCTCGACATGGCGCGGCGCTGGACCAAGGAATGGCATTTCCGCATCGGCGTGCATCATCTGCGAGGGCTCATCGACGGCGCCCGTGCCGGCGCGCAATATGCCGAACTGGCCGAGGCGGTGATCTCGGCGCTGTTCCCGGTGGTCGAGGCGCAATTCGCCCGCAAACACGGCACCCCGCCCGGGCGCGGCGCCACGGTGCTGGGCATGGGTTCGCTGGGGGCAGGGCGGATCAACGCGCAATCCGATCTCGACCTGATCGTGATCTATGACCCCGAAGACGCCGAAGGCTCGGACGGGCCGCGCCCGCTGGCGACCCGGCCCTATTACGCGCGGCTCACGCAGGCGCTGATTACCGCGCTGACCGCGCCGATGTCGCAGGGCAAGCTCTACGAGGTCGATATGCGCCTGCGTCCCTCGGGGACACAGGGGCCGGTGGCGACCAGCTGGACCAGCTTTACCGAATATCAGCTGAACGAGGCCTGGGTGTGGGAACATCTGGCGCTGACCCGTGCCCGTCCGGTTGCGGGGTCGGAGGCACTGGGTGCGGATATCGAGCGGTTCCGGCAAGAGTTGCTGAGCCGCCCCGCCGACCGCGACAAGGTGCTGCGCGAAGTGGCCGAGATGCGGGCGCGGCTGGCGGCGGCGAAACAGCCCGCCGGGGTGTGGGACGCCAAGACCGGGCCGGGCCGGATGCTGGATATCGAACTGGTAGCCCAGACCGGCGCGCTGTTGTCAGGCAGCGCCGCGCGCGATGTGGCGCAGGGATTGCAGGGGGCGGTCGCCGCCGGATGGCTGGATGTCGCGGATGCGCAGTCGCTGACCCGTGCCTATGACCTATGCTGGTCGGTACAGACGGCGGCGCGGCTGCTGTCGGGCGAGATGATCGACGCGGAGCGGATCGGCGAGGGCGGCGCGGCCTTCCTCTGCCGCAGCACCGGGTTTCAGGATATGGCGTCGCTGGAAGCGGCGCTGGAGACGACATATGCCGAAGCGGCGGCGCTGATCGGCGCGGCGGTGGGAGGAACAAAGGATGCCGAAGACGGGTGACCCGCATGACCCCAAGGGGTTGATCTACGAGGCCTACAGGATCGAGGGGATCACGGGCCCCGAGTGCCGCACCATCTTCCTCGACTGGGCACTCAGCCTGCCGGTGGGAACCGACCAGCGCGATGCGCTTGCGGATCTGCATGGTCGCTATGGGGCCGAGGCACCCGACCACCCGATGACCGCCGTCATGCAGGACGGGTTGAACGCCGAACAGGCGCCCCGTCGGCGCGGTGGCTGGCGCAGCAGACCCAGAAACTGAGTGATCCCATATCGGAAACAATCTCTGAATCGTACGGAATTTGTCGCAAAGTTGCCCTAATTGCGGGGCAAATTCTCCTCAAACGGGCATGGCTGTGGGAGTCGAGACCCGAATAAGGAGAAGAGACATGAAGACCATGCGGATGATCCTGCTCGCCGGTTTGGGCCTGTCAGTTGCAGCCTGCACGGCAGTCGACGTTCCGACCCGGAACGCCCCTTACGAGCAATTGCCGAACACGTCGATCACGACCCCGGCCGGTTATGACTTGCTGCAGCCCCAGTATCGGGTCCAACCTACCGCGGCGGTGGGTCAGGTGGTGATCCCGCACACCGACAGCGTCGCTCGCGCTGCCACGCAGGAGCCGGGTGTTGCCGGGCTGGTGGCAGGACAGGCGCCGGTATCGATCAACTCGGTCACCGTGCTGGTGCCGCGCTCGCTCAAGGTGTCCGAGCGCAACAGCTATCTGCCGCGCGGCGACATCGTGTGGCGCGAGGATCCGATCGGTGACCGTCACGCCCAGGTGCAGAAGATCGTGCAGGACGCGATGGTGCGCGGTGTCAGCCCTCTGAATGGCCCGGTCAATGCCGACCTTGAAATCGTGGTAAAACGCTTTCACGCGCTGACCGAAAAGGCGCGCTATACCACCGGCGGTGTACATGCGATCACCTTCGACATCGTCCTCAAGGACCCGGCCACCGGCGAGCAGCTGATGCCGCCGCGCGAAGTCCGCGCCGATCTCGAGGCCTTTGGCGGCCAGCAGGCGATCAATGCCGAGGCGCGCGGTCAGACCCAAAAGGTCCGGATCACCGACCATCTGACCTGGGTGATCCAGCAAGAGCTGACCAACCCCAAAGGGTACGAGAACGCCTCGTTGGGCATCATCCAGGTGATGAATCGTCTCTGACACTTCCCAGCCAACCGGAATGGGATTAAGAGGGCGCTCATGACAGCGCCCTCTGACGTTTTTGACCGTCCCCGCATCCGCCTGAAGCCCAAGGCAAACGCCCGTGCCATCCGTCACGGGGCGCCTTGGGTATTCGACAACGAGGTGGTCACCGACCGCCGCACGCGCAAGATCGCGCCGGGCACGGTTGCGGTGCTCGAGGATGACAACCGCGCGCCGCTGGGGCTGGTGGCGGTCAATCCCGGCTCGCGCATCCTGGCCCGGATGCTGGACCGCGACCCCGAGGCGGAGTTGAACGCCGCATGGTTCGAGGCGCGGCTGACCCGGGCGCTGGCGCTGCGCGCACGCCTGTTTGACGCCCCCTTTTACCGTCTTGTCCACGCCGAAGCCGACGGGTTCCCCGGTGTCATCATCGACCGGTTCGGTGACGCCTGCGTGATTCAGCCCAATGCCGCCTGGGCCGAGGCGCATCTGGAACTGCTGAGTGCTGCGCTGATCAAGGTGACTGGTGTCAGCACGGTTCTGAAAAATGCCTCGGGGCGTACGCGCGCGCTCGAAGGGCTCGACGATCAAAACGCGGTGCTGGCCGGGGCTGCCCCCACTGCACCGGTGCCGGTGCTGATGAATGGCGCCACTTATATGGCCGACCTGACCGGTGGCCAGAAAACCGGCCTGTTCTACGACCAGCGCCCCAACCATGCCTTTGCCGCGCGGCTGGCGGGGCAGGGCGCGCGGGTGCTCGACGTGTTCTCTCATGTGGGCGGCTTTGCGCTGGCGATGCTGGCCGGCGGCGCGGGCAGCGCATTGGCGGTCGATGGCTCGGCCCCGGCGCTGGCGCTGGCCGAACAGGGGGCGCTGGCCTCGGGTCTGGCCGGGCGGTTCGAGACGCGGCAGGGCGACGCCTTTGACGTGCTGACCGCGTTGGGCGAGGAAGGCGAGACATTCGACGTGGTGATCTGTGATCCGCCCGCCTTTGCGCCCTCGAAACAGGCGCTGGACGCGGGGCTGCGTGCGTATGAACGGGTTGCACGGCTGGCTGCGGCGCTGGTGCGCCCGGGCGGCTATCTGGGCCTCTGCTCCTGCTCGCATGCCGCCGATCTGTCGCGCTTCCGCGAGGCCAGCGTGCGCGGCATCGGCCGCGCCGGGCGCAGCGCGCAGCTGATCCACACTGGCTTTGCCGGGGCGGATCATCCGCAGCTGCCGCAACTGGCCGAGAGCGGTTATCTCAAGGCGGTGTTCTTTCGGCTGTGAAAGCGGTGCTCGACACTTGCGTGATCTATCCCACGGTCATGCGCGAGATGCTGCTGGGCGCGGCGCGGCTGGGGCATTTCACTCCGCTCTGGTCGGCCCGCATCCTTGAGGAATGGGCGCGCGCGGCGGTCAAGCTGGGACCGGCGGGAGAGGCTCAGGCGCGCGCCGAGATCGCCCTGACCCGCGCCGCCTGGCCGAAAGCCGAAGTGCCGCACGCTCCGGGTGTCGAGGCACGCCTGTGGCTGCCCGATCCGGCGGATATCCATGTGCTGGCCACCGCCGTTGCCGGGTCGGCGGATGTGATCGTGACCCTCAACCGCGCCGATTTTCCGCGCAATATCCTGGCCGAGGAAGGGCTGGAGCGGATCGACCCGGATGCGTTCCTTTTGCAATTTTTCAATGACGATCCAGAGGGTTTCGCGCGCATGGCGGCAAAAGTGCTGGATGAGGCCAACCGTCTGTCGGGCGAGACATGGACCCTGCGCAGCCTGATGAAGAAGGCGCGGCTGCCCCGGCTGGGCAAGGCGCTGGAACACCACCGCTCAGAGTGAGCGCAGGATCCCGGCTGCGATCTCGAACGAGCGTTTGCGCGCGGTGTGATCGTGGATTTGCCCGGTCAGGATCACCTCGTCGGGCTGATATCTGTTGATGATGCGGGTCAGATCGGCGCGCACCGTCTCGGGGCTGCCCACCGCCGAGACGCTGAGCGCGGCATTCACCCCGGCCAGCGTGGCGCGATCCAGATGCGCGGCGATATCGTCAACCGGCGTCGGCAGTTTGCCGGGCCGCCCCAGCCTGAGCCGGGCAAAGGCCTGTTGCATGGTGGTGCGCAGGCGCACCCCCTCGGCATCGGTTTCAGCGGCAAAGACATTGATCGCCATCATCGCATGGGGGTGGCCCAGATAGACCGAGGGGCGGAAGCTGCGGCGATAGACCTCCAGCGCCTCTTCCAGCGCCTGAGGCGCGAAATGCGAGGCAAAGGCGTAAGGCAAGCCCAACTGCGCGGCCAGCTGCGCGCCATAGAGGCTGGAGCCCAGGATCCAGACCGGCACATGGGTGTTCTGGCCGGGAAAGGCGCGCACCCGTGCCTCTGGATCCTCGGGGCCAAGAAAGCCGATCAGGTCGATCACATCCTGTGGGAAACTGTCCTGTTGTGACAGACCCCGGCGC
This sequence comes from Ruegeria sp. YKSF070, assembly GCF_059612725.1. NCBI lineage: Bacteria > Pseudomonadati > Pseudomonadota > Alphaproteobacteria > Rhodobacterales > Roseobacteraceae > Ruegeria > Ruegeria sp. YKSF070. The sequence continues at coordinate 73,178 of NZ_JBXWRD010000004.1, forward strand.
AGCGCGCGGGCGGTAGCCATATCGGTGCCGGGCGCCCGACCCAGGCCCAGGTCGAAGCGGTCGCCATAGAGCGACGCCAGCGTGCCAAAGGCCTCGGCCACCATATAGGGCGCATGATTGGGCAGCATGATGCCGCCCGCGCCGATCCGCATTGTCTTGGTCCGGCTTGCAATATGGCCGATCAGCACCGCGGTCGCGGCGCTGGCGATGCCGGGCATGTTGTGATGCTCGGCCAGCCAGTAGCGATGATAGCCCAAGGCCTCGGCATGTGCGGCCAGATCGCCGCTGTTGGCCAGCGCCTGGGGAATATCGCTGCCCTCGGGCACCGGGGCAAGGTCGAGCAAGGAATAGAGCATGCGGGTCGGTCCTGAGGATCAATGCGCCTGCCAGCGCGCTTCGAGCCGGTCAAGTGCGGCGATGCGCTCGGCGGTTTTGGGATGACTGAGCAGCCATGCGGGCGCCACCCCGGCGCGCTGCGCAGTGAGCGCGTCAAGCTTGTGAAACAGCGCCTTTTGCGGCGCCACACCGATGCCGGCCTTGGTCAGCAGGGCGGCGGCATAGGCGTCGGCCTCATATTCGTCGGCGCGACTTAGTCGCGCGGCAAGCAGGGTGGTCAGCATATTGGCGATCCAGACCCCGAAAAAGGGGATGAAACGGCCCAGCAGCATGGCCAGCGCGGTGCGCATGGCGTTCTGGCCGGAAAAGTCGATCATCCGGCGCCGCGAATGGCCCAGCGCCACATGCCCCAGCTCATGCGCAATGACCGAGGTCAACTCTTCGCCGGTGACCTCGCCGCTTTGATATTTTCGATAGAAGCCGCGGGTGATGAAGATGCGCCCGTCTGGCGCGGCCAGCCCGTTGACCGGGTCGATCTCGTAGATATGCACCGGCACCCGCGCCACGCCCAGCGCCGCCGCCAGCCGGTCGGTCAGCCGTTTCAGCGCCGGGTCGGCCAGCTCGGTCGAGCGGGCATCCAGCTCGCGCCGGGTCCGCCAGGCCGAGAAATGGTACATGGCAAAGGCGTAGAGAACCGCCAGCAGGATCGGGGTGACGCGCAACATGGTTCAGATATGGGGCGTTCCGGGGTCCGGGGCAAGCGGCAAGCCGCCGATGACGGGGCGGCACGGTGGGCAGGGCGCCATCCTGGGCAGAGTTCTGCCCTTTTATCCGGTGATGTGGACAGGGTTAACGCTGGGGTCGTGTACTGAATGCATGACGCTGCTGGCCGCCGCGCAGCTGACGGTCAGCGGGTCAGCACCCGCATGCCCTGTTCCAGCCCCGACAGGGTCATCGGCACCATACGGTCCTCGAATATCTCGCGGATCATGCCGATCGAATGGGTATAGTCCCAGTATTTCTCGGGCACCGGGTTGATCCAGAGGTTGCTGGCCCATTGCTCGCGCGCGCGCGCCAGCCAGACCTGGCCTGCCTCCTGGTTCCAATGCTCGTTGGCACCGCCGGGATAGGCGATTTCGTAGGGGCTCATCGAGGCATCGCCCACAAAGATGCATTTGTAATCCGGCCCATAGGTGCGCAGCACCTCATGGGTGGGAATCTGCGCATCCCAGCGGCGGCGGTTGTCGCGCCAGACACCTTCGTAGAGGCAATTGTGGAAGTAGTAATACTCAAGATGCTTGAACTCGGCGCGCGCCGCTGAAAACAGCTCTTCGACCACTTTCACATGAGGGTCCATCGAGCCGCCCACGTCAAGGAACAGCACCACCTTGACCGCGTTATGCCGTTCGGGCCGTTCCTTGACGTCCAGATAGCCGTGTTCGGCGGTGGCGCGGATGGTGCCGTCCAGGTCCAGTTCCATCGCCGCGCCCTCGCGCGCCCAGCGGCGCAGCCGTTTCAGCGCCACCTTGATGTTGCGGGTGCCCAGTTCGACCGTGTCGTCGAGGTTCTTGAACTCGCGCTTGTCCCAGACCTTGACCGCGCGCTGGTGGCGGCTTTCCTTCTGGCCGATGCGCACCCCTTCGGGGTTGTAGCCATAGGCGCCAAAGGGCGAGGTGCCGGCGGTGCCGATCCACTTGTTGCCGCCTTGGTGGCGGCCCTCTTGTTCCTTGAGCCGCTCGCGCAGCGTCTCCATCAGCTTGTCGAACCCGCCCAGCGCCTCGATCTCGGCCTTTTCTTCGGGCGACAGGTGTTTCTCGGCCATCTTCTCCAGCCAGTCGGCGGGGATGTCCACGGCCTCCATCACCTGCTCAAAGGTGATCTCTTCGAGCCCCTTGAAACTGGCGGCAAAGGCGCGGTCGAACTTGTCGATATTGCGCTCGTCCTTCACCATCGAGACGCGGGCCAGGTAATAGAAGGCCTCGACATCGTAAGTGGCCAGCCCCTTTTTCATGCCTTCGAGAAAGGTCAGGTATTCGCGCAGCGACACCGGCACCCCGGCTTTGCGCAAATTCTCGAAAAAGGGCAGGAACATCGGCTCAGACCATCAGACGGTGGATCACCAATGTTGCTATCATCCCAAGGAGCGCGAAGGCAATCGCGTAGCCCGCAGCATATTGCGCGATATCCGCGGTTGTGCCGTTACGTCGCTTGGCGGTCAGCCCGCCAAGCAGGGCGCCAAACAGCGCCGCTGCGATGACAATCATGCGTTTCTTACCCGCCCAGTGCGTTGCGGGGGTTCAGCGCCGCGATCTCCTGCATCTTGGCCCGAACCGCCCAGTCAGAGCCGAACCCGTACCGCGCCCAGCCGACGCTGTCCAGCCGCAGGTCGCGGGCCGCGTCGGTTTTGCCCAACAGGGTCAGCGCCTCGGCCTCGAGCATCATCAGGGTAGCCAGCAGCGCCGCATTCTCGGCCTGGGCGGCCACGTCGCGCATCGGGCGCAACTGGGCCAGCGCCCCGGCACCATCGCCGCGCGAGATGGCAAAGGCGGCGGTCTGGGTCGTCACATAGGCCTGGTGCAGCCGGGTGCCCGGTGTCGATTGCAGCACCTGCATGGCGGTCATGAAATGCCGCTGTGCCAGGTCGGGATCGGCGGTTTGCAGCATGCGGCCCAGCATGTAGTGGCCAAAGGCGCGGCGCTGGTCCACCCAGCCCCAGGACTGGGCCATCTGCGCGGCTCGGCTGGCGGCGTCCAGCCGGGCCTGATAGGCCGTTCCGGGGCCAAGTGCGGCCTGCACCTGATCGATCCAGGCGCGCGGGGTCGAGACGACCGGCTGCGCGGCAACGGTGACGCCGCGCGGGTTGAGCCGGCCCAGAAGGTCGGGCAGCACCGCGGCGACCTGGGCCTGGCTCATGCCGCTGCGCAGCTCCGGCGCATAGGTGGCACGCAGCACCAGCATGTCGAACCCAGTCAGGATGGTGTGGATATTGTCGTCGTTGAACACCGAATCCGGCAGGCGGTAGAGGTCGTTGAGCGGCCCGATTGCCTGCGCCAGTTCCTCGTGCAGGCAGTCGCGCAGTTCCTGCGGGCTGCTGTCATAAGGCACGAAGATGCCCAGCCGCTCGCGCTTGCGCAGGTTGGCCCAGTTGGTCTTGTCCTTGCGGCGGTCACGGCGGAATTCGGCCAGGCTCGATACGTTGGGAACCACGAAACAGGCGGCATGGGGCAGGGCGCGGCCAATCTCCTCGCGGCTGACAGCTTCGATGGTGATATTGGCGCTGGCGTCGCTGACCTGACGGATGTCGATCCCGGCCTCGCCGCGCAGGCGCCCCAGCAGCCGGGTCAGATCCGGTTGCAGGCTGGCGGGCGGCGAACCGGTCACGCGCACGGTGATCGGGGTCTCGAACCGGGTAAACACCGGCAGGTCGCGCCCGCTTTCCAGCTGGAAATGCAGGGCGAGGAAATCGGCCGCGATATTGCCGTTCGACCGTTGCGGCGGCTGTACCCGTGTGGTGCCAAAGCTTTTCATCGGCTCCAGCGTCAGGCCGGGCGTCTGCGCGCGGGTCGGCGTATCCTCGAGCGGGACTGTATCACAGGCGGCAAGGCCGAGGCCCGAGACCAGGGCAAGCGCCCGGAACAGCGGGCGGGAGACGGCACGGGAAAAGGCGCTTTTGACTGTCATCGTGTTACTGCTGCTCAACGTTACCAAACCTGTCAATCTTTGTCGGGGCGTAAGGTTACCGCTCTGACAAGGACATGGTGGCATCCGCAGCCCTCCGGGGGCAAGCGCGCGAAGGACGATTAAGGCCCCGTTTACCACTTTTTTGGAAACAAAAAGGGCGACTCGAAACGAACCGCCCTCGATCTGTCACCAATTTCGCGTGAATCAGCGTTTGCCCCGCGCCATGAAGGCCAGCCGTTCGAACAGGTGCACGTCCTGTTCGTTCTTGAGCAGCGCACCATGCAGTTTCGGCAGCGCATTGGCCCCGTCGCGGCGCAGATCCTCGGCGGTCAGATCCTCGGCCAGCAGCAGTTTCAGCCAGTCGATCACCTCGGACGTCGAGGGTTTCTTCTTCAACCCCTGTGTCTCGCGAATCTCGTAGAACTGGGTCAGTGCGGCGGTCAGCAGCGTTTCCTTGATGCCGGGATGATGTACCTCGACGATGCGGCGCATGGTGGCCTCGTCCGGGAAGCGGATATAGTGAAAGAAACAGCGCCGCAGAAACGCGTCGGGCAGTTCCTTTTCGTTGTTCGAGGTGATGATGACGATGGGGCGCTGCCGGGCGCGGATGGTCTGGCCAGTCTCGTAGACATGGAACTCCATCTTGTCGAGCTCCTGCAACAGGTCGTTGGGGAACTCGATATCGGCCTTGTCGATCTCGTCGATCAACAGAACCACTTTCTCGTCCGCGTCAAAGGCCTGCCACAGCTTGCCCTTCTTGATGTAGTTGCTCACATCATGCACGCGCTCCTCGCCCAGTTGGCTGTCGCGCAGACGGCTGACCGCGTCATATTCATAGAGGCCCTGCTGTGCACGAGTGGTAGACTTCACGTTCCACTCGATCATCCGCAACCCCAGCGCGCCCGCGACCTGTTTGGCCAACTCGGTCTTGCCGGTGCCGGGCTCGCCCTTGACCAGCAGCGGGCGCTCCAGCGTCACGGCGGCGTTTACGGCAATCGTCAGATCGTCGGTCGCCACATATTCGGCGGTCCCCTGGAAACGTGCGGTCATGGCGGCCCTCATCCTGTCGTGCTTGGCCTTCAGGTAAAGCGCGCGTTTCGCTTTGGCAAGGCGCGCCGCCGCGTCGCGCCCGAGACCGGAAACAGGCTGTTTCCCTCCGCAAGGCTTACAAATTGAGCCTTTCCTCTGCATATGTCGTAACGTCAGTTTCCACCCGAGCTCTGTGGTGCCGGCCCGAATTCATAAAAAAACAAGGGTTTGCGCCTAGTTTTCAGCGGGTGCGATGAATTGCCGGTCAGGGCGGATTTTTGGCCGCCGTCACTTGTCTTTGTGTAGTGACATTCCCTGGCTCGTCGGATAAACGCTGCGGCAGAAGGGGGAGCCGAATGTCTGAACATATTACCGAAACGGACGTTGTAGGCCAGACCGAGGGAGCACAGATGAAGCCGGAATCCTTTCTGCCGGAAGACTATCGCCCGGCCGAAGACGAGCCTTTCATGAATGATCGTCAGCTTGAGTATTTCCGCCGCAAGCTGATCAACTGGAAACACGAATTGATGGCGGGCAGCCGCGACACGATCGAAGGGTTGCAAGACAGCACGCGCAACATTCCCGACGTGGCCGACCGCGCCAGCGAAGAGACGGACAGGGCGCTGGAACTCAGAACCCGCGATCGTCAGCGCAAGCTGGTCGCCAAGATCGACGCCGCGCTGCGTCGCATCGATGACGGTGAATATGGCTACTGCCAGGTGACCGGTGACCCGATCTCGCTCAAGCGTCTGGATGCGCGCCCGATCGCGACCATGACGCTCGAAGCGCAGGAACGCCACGAGCGCCGGGAAAAAGTCCATCGCGACGATTGATGTCGCGACCTGCGACAATCAGCGGAAACGCCGGGGCCTTTCGCCCCGGCGTTTTTGCGTTAAAGGGGGCGCATGGGAATGTTCGGAACCAGGATCATCGTGGTGGGCGCCGGGATCGGCGGCCTGGCGGCGGCGCTGGCGCTCAAGGCGCGCGGCGCCGATGTCACGGTGCTGGAACAGGCCGATGCCATCGCCGAAGTGGGCGCCGGGATCCAGGTCAGCCCCAATGGCGCCGCGGTCTTGGGCGCGCTGGGGCTTGGCCCGGCCTTCGAGGAGATTTCGGTCCGGGGTCGCGCGGTGGTGTTGTCGGACTACCGCCGTCCGGGAGAGGTGGTGCGGCTCGACCTGGTGCGCCATGCGGGCGACCAGCGTTATGCCTTCGTACATCGTGCGGACCTCGTCGACCTTCTGGCCGAGGCGGTGCGCCGGGCAGGCGTGCATGTCAGGCTGTTGCAGAAAGTGGACCGTGTCGATCCCGGGTCACCACCGGTCCTGCATATGTGCAATGGGGCCCATCTGACGGCCGATCTGGTGGTGGGGGCAGACGGGCTGCACTCGCGCGCCCGCGCCGCGCTGAACGGGGCGGGCAAACCTTTCTTCACCGGTCAGGTTGCGTGGCGCGCGACCGTACCCAACATGGTCGGCCTGCCGGACGAGGCGCGGGTCTATATGGGGCCGGGGCGACATCTGGTCTGCTACCCGCTGCGGGGTGGAAGCCTGGTCAATCTGGTCGCGGTGCAGGAGCGCAACGACTGGACCGCCGAAAGCTGGAGCCAGTCCGACGACCCCGCCAACCTGCGCGCCGCGTTTGCAGATTTCACCGGCCTGCCCGCCGCCCTTCTGGCGCAGGTCAGCGCGCCAGGCCTCTGGGGTCTGTTCCGTCATCCGGTGGCGGAAACCTGGCATCGGGGCCGGGTCACTCTGGTCGGCGACGCGGCCCACCCGACGCTGCCTTTCATGGCACAGGGCGCCAACATGGCGCTCGAAGACGCCTGGGTGCTGGCCGATGAACTGGGGAAGGCGCCGGGGATCGAACTGGGTTTGGCCGCCTATCAGGCCCGCCGTCAGGCCCGCGCCCGCCGGGTGATCGCGGCGGCTAACGGCAATGCCTGGAAATACCACCTGCGCAGCCCGCTGCGCGGTCCCGCGCATCTGGCCCTGTCGCTGGGCGGCAGGCTGGCGCCCGCCCGCATGGTGCGCCAGTTCGACTGGCTCTACCGCCATGACGTGACAAAGGGCGCGTAAACGGCCCTCTCTTTCTTCTGTTCGAAAATACCTCGGGGGAGTCGCGCTTGCGCGGCGGGGGCAGCGCCCCCGGACCCCCCGGCGGCTCAGATATCCAGCTCGACCCAGACAGGCACGTGATCGGACGGCTTGTCGCCGCCGCGTACCTCCTTGTCGATACCGCAATCGCGCATCAGGTCGGCGGCCTGCGGGGTCAGCAGGAAATGGTCGATGCGGATACCGTCATTGCGGTTCCAGGCGCCGGCCTGATAGTCCCAGAACGAGTAATGACCCGGCCCCTGCACCCGTGCTCGGAACGCCTCGGTAAAGCCCAGGTTCAGGATCCGGCGAAAGGCGGCGCGACTTTCGGGCCGAAACAGCGCGTCCTCGCGCCAGGCCTCGGGGCGCTTGGCGTCCTCGGCTTGCGGGATGATATTGTAATCCCCCGCCATAAGCGCCGGTTCCTCTGCCGCCAACAGCTCTGCCGCGCGGGTCCGCAGCCGCTCCATCCAGCGCAGCTTGTAGTCGTACTTTCCGCCCGGCACTGCGTTGCCTTCCTCGGTCAGTTCGACCGGGTTGCCATTGGGCAGGTAGAGCCCGCAGATCCGCAGCGCCTGTTTGCCCACCACCGTGGCCTCGATCCAGCGCGCCTGTTCGTCGCTCTCGTCGCCCGGTAGCCCGCGCGAGACATCCTCGAGCGGAAGTTTCGACAGGATCGCCACCCCGTTGAAGCCTTTCTGGCCATGCGTTTCCACGTTATATCCGCGCTCTTCGAACAGATCGCGGGGGAAAGCCTCGTCCACCGACTTGATCTCTTGCAGCAGCACGACATCGGGTTGGGCGTTATCCAGCCAGTTTGGGAGCGCCTGGGCGCGGGCCTTGATCCCGTTGATGTTGAACGTGGCGATCTTCATGTCCGGGTCCCCCGTGCTGGCTTTGCCCCGATCTATCCCCGATCCCGGCGGCGGGGGCAAGCGATGCAAGAACCCGCAGATCGGCAAGTTCGGGCGAATTCGTCCCGCCGATTCGCTCTGAAGTTGCCGAACTTTTGCCCCAATTCGCTGAATTTTCGGGTTGTGGATAAATTTTTTTCAATGATTTCCGTGGCCTACAATTTTATTGAATGACTTATTTTTGCCTAATTTCCTTAATGTGGATAACTCATTATTTTGCAACGCATGATTGAAAAATATCTTTTCGAGAGCCGTCGGTCCTGCAACCGTGAGGGGGTCATCAACACCAACTCTGGGGGACAGACCAATGACTGCCATGCTCAAGATCAACCAAATCCAAGGCGAAATCAAAGACGGTGCCAGCATGATGGATGGCGACGTAACGGAAATGTTCTCGTCCGGCTCCGCGCCGACAACCTCGGCCCGCGCCATGATGGGCGAGGGCGTTCAGATGTTCTCGACCAGCTGCCAGGCCACGGGCGCCGACACCGCCACAGGCGAGGGCGTTCAGATGTTCTCGACCAGCTGTCAGGCCACGGGCGCCGACACCGCCACGGGCGAGGGCGTTCAGATGTTCTCGACCAGCTGCCAGGCCTCGGGCACCAACACCAGCGCGGGCGAAGGCACCCAGATGTTCTCGACCAGCTGCGAGAAGGTGGGCGCGGTTGCGGTCAAGCTGGGCGAAGGCACCCAGATGTTCTCGTCGGGCAGCTGAGTACGCAACAGGGAAGGGCCGGGCGTTTGTTGGACGCCGCGAAACACGGGAGAACTCTCATGTCGAACGTCATCCAGCTGAACGCCCGGCGCCCAAGCTTCGGGCCCCTTCGGGGGCTCGCGGCGCTGATCGAAGGCTTTGCCAGCCATCGCCGGTTCGGAGACGATGTATTCTGGCTCAAGGAAAATGCCGAACTGCTGAACATTCTGGAATGCACCGGCCAGGCACCGGGCCAGGTGGCGCTTGAGCCGCATCTGGCCTTTTACACCGACCTGCCAGAGCGGTTGCGCTTCTTTCCGCAATATTACCGGTTCCTGCTGTCGATCTGCCTCGATCTCGAGGATCTGGGGATGCCGGGCGATACCGGGGCTGAACTGGCGGACTGGGTGGCGCGGCAGGGCCTGCCCGAGGCGGAACTGTCCGATTTGCAGCGGGCCGAGGCGCGCCGCCTGCTGGCCCGGCGCGGCGTCGCGATGTCGTCGCGCGATGCGGGTCTGACCGCGCGGCTGCATGATTTCATCGCGCGTTCCGAGACTTTTGCACTGCCCAACAAGAAGGCCGCCTATGAGCTGACCCATATCGTGTTCTACCTGTCCGAATACGGGCGGCGTGCCCCGAACCTGCCGGCCGAGGCGCTTGTCAGCCTCGAATATGCGGGTCTATTGGCCTATCTGGAACAAAACGCGGATCTTTTGGCAGAAATCTGTGTCGCGATGCGCTATGCTGGCGCAAAGCCCTCGCCGATCTGGGAAAACTGGCTGGCGGGCGCACTGGGGGGATTTACCCTTCGCAGCGGAGCGCAGGCCGAGATGCAGGACGATTATCACGAATATCTGGTCTGCGCCTGGGCCGGGCTGGCGGCGGGGCGCGGTGCGCCCGCGCAGGCGGTGGCGCAAGGCCCGGTCTCGTTTCACCGGGCGGCCAATTGGGGCGGACCGCTGCGCGAGATTTCCGAATGTATCTACCGGATGGGCCCGGCGCGCAGTGGCGACTGGGACCGGATGCGTCCGCAGATCGCGGCGCAGCTGAGCGAGACCGGCCATGACATCCTGACCGAGGCCGAGGCCAGCAGCCCGCGGTTCGATGCCTTCTTTGCCGGTTTTGCCCGCAGCAGCCTGATGCGGGTGGCGGGGTGAGGGCGGCGCTGACAGGCGGGGGGCTGGTTCTGGCCTATACGGCGGTGATCTCCTCTGCCGACGCCATCACCAAACTCATCGCCCAGGGGTATGCGGCGCCACAGCTCTACGCGATCTCGGGGCTCATCGTTGCGGCGATCAGCCTCGCGGCGGCGCGGGGGAACCGGGCGCGGGCGCTCAGAACCGTCTGCCCCCACGCCATGATGTTGCGGGCGTTGGCAACGGTGGTGGCCTCGCTCTGCTTCTTTCATACCTTCCGGCTGCTGCCTTTTGCAGATGTCTTTGTCTTTATCGGCCTGATGCCGATCGTGGCGGCGCTGATGTCGGGGCTGATGCTGGACGAACATGCCCGTCCGGCGGCCTGGGCGGCGCTGGTGGCGGGCTTTGTGGGCGTGCTCTGCCTGATGCCGGGGGGCATCGGTGCCATCGGGGCGGGGCATCTCTGGGCGCTGGGCGGGGTGGTGACGGGCACTTTCTCGCTGATCCTGTCGCGCTATATCGGCCGCCATGAAAGCAACGCACTGGCGCAGGTGTTTTATCCGAACCTGGCACTGGGCCTTAGCATGACGGCGGCGCTGCCTTTTGTCTGGGTGCCGATGCCGATGCTGGATCTCGCCTGGGTCGGCGCCTATGCGGCGCTGCTGTTTCTTGCGCGCTGGCTGCTGGTGATCGCGCTGCGACTTCTGGCGGCCTATGTAGTCACGCCGCTGTTGAACCTGCAATTCGTCTGGATGGTGGCGCTGGGCGCGCTGGCCTTCGGCGAATGGCCCGCGCCGATGACCTGGCTGGGCGCTGCCATCGTGATGGTCTCGGGTCTCTACCTACTGTGGGATCAAATGGCCCCAACGCGTGAACGCGAACTGAGCCTGCGCACCGATCCCTGAGGCCTCAGATCGAGAACGAGGTGCCGCAGCCGCAAGAGGCGGTGGCATTGGGATTGTCGATCACGAAACGGGCGCCGATCAGCTCTTCGGAAAAGTCTATGACGGCGTTTTCCAGAAACGGCAGCGACACCGCGTCGACCACCACCCGCTGACCCTGGCCCTCGAGCACCAGATCGTCATCCTTGGGTTCGTCCAAAGCGATCTCGTATTGAAAGCCGGAACAGCCGCCGCCTTCGACCGCGACGCGCAGCGCCTGGCCCTGATCCGCGGCGCCAATCTCGGCCAGCCGGGCAAAGGCGCGGTCGGTGACTTTGGGGGGCAGGCGCATCGCGGTCTCCACGGTTTCTTTCCGGTGTCGCCTGCAATATAGAGGGGGCAGGGACAGGCGACAAGGACGAGACCATTGAAAAGAGCGGGGTTTGCCTCGGATCCGGGCCGCGCGCGCGGGCGGCTGGTGGCCGAAGAGGAAAGCGGCTTTCGCTCCTGTTTCCAGCGTGACCGCGACCGGATCATCCATGCCAGCGCCTTTCGCAGGCTGAAGCACAAGACCCAGGTCTTTGTCGAGCACGAGGGCGACAGTTATCGCACCCGGCTGACCCATTCGATCGAGGTGGCGCAGGTGGCGCGTACCATCGCGGGGGCGCTGGGGCTGAACCCGGAACTGACCGAGGCGGTGGCGCTGGCCCATGACCTGGGTCACACGCCCTTTGGCCATACCGGCGAGGATGCGCTGCATGCGCTGATGGCACCCTATGGCGGGTTCGACCACAACGCCCAGGCCATTCGCATCGTCACCCGGCTGGAACGGCACTACGCTGCCTTTGACGGGCTGAACCTGACGTGGGAAACGCTTGAGGCCATCGCAAAGCATAACGGCCCGGTCACCGGGCCGCTGCCCTGGGCGCTGGCGGAATGCAACGCTGCCTTTGATCTGGAACTGGCCACCCATGCCAGCGCCGAGGCGCAGGTCGCCGCCCTGTCCGACGATATCGCCTATAACAATCACGACCTGCATGACGGGTTGCGCGCCGGGCTGTTCAGTGATGACGAGATCGCCGAACTGCCCATCGTGGGCGACTGTTACGCCGAGGTCGACCGCACCTATCCCGATACCGATGCCTATCGCCGGCGGCACGAGGCGCTGAGACGGGTGTTTGGCGTGATGGTGGCCGATGTGATCGACACGTCGCGTGCGGCGCTGGCCGGATCGGGGGCCGAAAGCGTTGGGGATATTCGCCATCTGGGCCGCCCGGTGATCCGGTTTTCGGATGCGCTCTGGTCCGATCTGCGTCAGATCCGGGCGTTCCTGTTCACCCGCATGTATCGCGCGCCCTCGGTCATGGTGGTGCGCGAGCAGGTGGCGCGGGTGGTCGAGGAACTCTTTCCGATCTATCTGGGCGATCCCCGGCAGATGCCCAGGCACTGGCATGGCGAGATCGACGCCGCCCCGGACGAGACCGCGCTGGCGCGGATCGTGTCCGACTATGTCTCGGGCATGACCGATCGCTTTGCCCTGCAGGACCACGCGCGGCTGACCGGAAGCGACCCGATCCGGCACTGACGGGCGCACGCGGGGCTGCATTGACCTTGGCGGTTTGCGTGGTAAACCGCCAGTCAAGCAAAAGGATGCCGAGATGAACCTCTTTACCGAGATGCGCGGCCTCGTTCTGGAGGCGCTGGAACAGATGCAGGCCGGGGGCGCGCTGCCCCAGGGCCTCGATTTCGCCAATGTGGCGGTTGAACCGCCGCGCGATGCCGCCCATGGCGACATGGCCACCAATGCCGCCATGGTGCTGGCCAAGCCCGCCGGCCAGAAACCCCGCGACATCGCCGAAGCGCTGGCCACCCGGCTGGTCGCCGATGACCGCGTGGCCAAGGCCGAGGTGGCGGGCCCCGGCTTTCTCAACCTGACCCTGGCCGCGCCCGTCTGGCAGCGAGTCGTGGGCACCGTGCTGCAAGACGGCACCGCCTATGGTCGCTCGGACATGGGGCAGGACAAGAAGGTCAACGTGGAATATGTCAGTGCCAACCCCACCGGCCCGCTGCATGTAGGCCACACAAGGGGCGCGGTGTTCGGCGATGCGCTGGCCAGCCTGCTGGATTACGCTGGCTATCAGGTGACGCGCGAATATTACATCAACGATGGCGGCGCCCAGGTCGACGTGCTCGCCCGCTCGGTCTATCTGCGCTATCTTGAGGCGCATGGACAAGCGGTGGAATTCGCCGATGGCACCTATCCCGGTGAATACCTGGTCGAGGTGGGCCAGGCGCTCAAGGACAAGGTGGGCGATGCCTATGTCGGCCAGCCCGAAGAGGTCTGGCTGGAAGCGATCCGCGATTTCGCCACCGATGCGATGATGGATCTGATCCGCGCCGATCTGGCCCAGCTCGGGGTCAAGATGGACGTGTTCTATTCGGAAAAGTCACTCTATGGCACGGGCCGGATCGAGGCGGCGATCGACAGTCTGCGCGCCAAGGGGCTGATCTATCGCGGCACGCTGGAGCCGCCCAAGGGCAAGCTGCCCGAGGATTGGGAGCCGCGCGAACAGACCCTGTTCAAATCCACCGAACATGGCGATGACGTCGACCGCCCGATCATGAAATCGGACGGTGCATGGACCTATTTCGCCCCCGATATCGCCTATCATTATGATAAGGTTTCCAGAGGCTTCGACGCGCTTATTGATGTGTTCGGCGCCGATCATGGCGGCTATGTCAAACGGATGAAGGCCGCCGTTTCGGCCCTGTCGGACGGGCGCGTTCCGCTCGACATCAAGCTGTGTCAACTGGTCAAGCTGTGGAAGAATGGCGAGCCCTTCAAGATGTCGAAACGGGCGGGCAACTTCGTCACCCTGCGCGATGTGGTCGATCAGGTGGGCCCGGATGTGACCCGCTTTGTCATGCTGACCCGCAAGAACGATGCGCCGCTGGATTTCGATTTCGACAAGGTGCTGGAGCAGAGCCGCGAAAACCCGGTGTTCTACGTGCAATACGCCCATGCGCGGGTCTCGTCGGTGTTGCGGCGGGCTGCCGAGGCGGGGATCGACACCTCGGATGCAGCACTGCGAGCGGCCGATCTGGGCCTTTTGGGTCACGAGGCGGAACTGGCCGTCATGCGGAAGCTGGCAGAATGGCCACGCCTGGTCGAGATCGCGGCCCGCACCAACGAACCGCACCGGATCGCCTTCTATCTCTATGAACTTGCAGGAGATTTTCACGCGCTCTGGAACCGCGGCAACGATCTGGTCGAGCTCAGATTTATTCAGGATGGTGATGAAGGCACAAGCCAGGCAAAAATCGCGCTGGCCCGTTCGGTGGCGGTTGTGATTTCAGCCGGTCTTGCTATTCTTGGCGTCACTCCGGCGGAGGAGATGCGGTAACTCGAAACAACACCGCCCAAACCGTCGGCCGAGGCAGTTTCAAGAAAAACCTTTGCGTGATCAAGATATTACGCGACAGGGCAGTGAGGCGGATATGGCGAGTTTCGATTGCACGGGTCACGTGAACCCGAACCATGTGCAGTATAGCTATCAGATGCCCGGCATGGGGCTGGACGTCGAGGACGAGGTCCTTGCCGAGGACATGGGCGAAGATTACGGTCATGCACCCGCGCGACCGGGTCTTGCCCGCGCGATCAGCGTGGCGGGTGCGGTCGGATCGTTGGCGCTGGTCGTGGGCATCGGTATCTGGGGTTACAAGCTGGTGATGCGCGATGTCAGCGGTGTCCCGGTCGTGCGTGCGGTCGAAGGCCCGATGCGCATCCAGCCAGAAAAGCCCGGCGGCACTCCCGCCGATCATCAGGGCCTTGCCGTTAACACCGTGGCTGCAGCGGGCAGCGCCGCGCCGCCCGCCGACCGTCTGGTTCTGGCGCCGCGCCCTGTGTCGTTGAGCGAAGAGGACCTGCCGATGGACGAGTTGCGTCCGACCCAGGCATCGCTTGAGGTCGATGCCGCCGATCCCGAAGCGGTCGAGGCCTTTCGCAATGGCGATATCGACAGGCTGGTGGCGGAGCTGACCGAGGGTACCGCGCCACTGGAAGCGCGCGAGAGCGCCCTGCTGGATGAGGGCACCAGCCGCACCGCCTCGATCGAACAGCCCGAACCCTTGCCCGCCATCGACCCCGCCGACCTGCTGGCCGAGAACCCGCAGCTTGCGCTGGTGGACGAACCCGGCGTGGCCCGGTCGCTGCGTCCCCAGACCCGGCCGCAGCGTTCGGTTCCGGCCGAGACCGAGGCGCGCGCGGCCATGAACGCGGCAGTGACCGCCGCTGTTGGCGCCGCCACCGCGGTGGATCTGGACCCGGCCAGCCTGCCGGTGGGCACACGCCTGGCCCAGCTGGGCGCCTATGACAGCCCCGAGATCGCGCGCGCGGAATGGGACCGGCTCAATGGCCGGTTTGGTGAATATCTCGACGGCAAGCAGCGGGTGATCCAGGAGGCCTCGAGCGGCGGGCGCACCTTCTATCGCCTGCGCGCCGCCGGGTTTGACGATCTTGCCGAGGCCCGGCATTTCTGCTCGGTTCTGGTGGCAGAACGCGCCGATTGCATCCCGGTCACCACCCGGTGAACTTTGGCGCCACCATTCTTGATGCCGAGGGGCTGCGGCTGACTGCCGAAGAAAAGGCCCTGTTTCGCGAGGCCGATCCATTTGGCTTCATTCTGTTTGCCCGCAATGTCGACAGCGCCGATCAGGTCTGCGCGCTGTGCGCGGAGATGCGCGATGCGGTGGGCCGCGACTGCGTGATCACCGTCGATCAGGAAGGCGGCCGGGTGCAGCGCCTGCGCCCGCCGTTGGCACGCAACTGGCTCCCCCCGCTCGATCATGTGGCGCGGGCTGGCACAGGCGCCGAGCGCGCGATGTATCTGCGCGCCCGGCTGATCGCGCATGAGTTGCGCGCGGTGGGGATCGACAGCAATTGCGCCCCGATGCTCGATCTGGCGCGCGACGACACCCATCCGTTCCTGCGCAACCGCTGTTATGGTTCGGAGCCCGAAACCGTGGCCCGGCTGGGCCGTGCCGTGGCGCAGGGGCATCTGGACGGCGGCGTGCTGCCGGTGGTCAAACATATGCCCGGCCATGGCCGCGCCACGCTGGACAGCCACCATGACTTGCCGCATGTGGCGCTTGGGGCCGAGGCGCTGGATAGCACCGACTTTGCCCCGTTTCGCGCGTTGAACGATATGCCGATGGGGATGACGGCGCATCTGGTCTATGACCGGATCGACCCGCGCCCCGCCACCATCTCGCCGGTGATGATGGCGTTGATCCGCGAACGGATCGGGTTTCAGGGCCTGATCATGACCGACGATATCTCGATGAAGGCGCTGGCAGGCACGATCGCCGACAAGACTGTTCAGGCGCTGGCCGCTGGCTGCGACGTGGCTCTGGTCTGCAACCAGACCCTGGCCGAGCGCGCGGCCGCCGCAGGGGCCGCTGGCCGGATGAGTGTCGAGGCCCAGGCGCGAGCAGAACGGGCGCTTGCTCTGCGTCAGCCGCCGGGGGAACTTGACATCCCCGCCACCGAGGCGGAACTATCTCGCCTCATGGGCGGGCAGGTGTATGACGGATAACCTTTTCAGCGATGAACCGACCTCGGTTGCCGACCGGCTGGCCGCCGAGGCGCTGATCGTCGATGTGGATGGGTTCGAGGGGCCGCTTGACCTGCTCTTGACCCTGTCGCGCACGCAAAAGGTGGATCTGCGCAAGATCTCGGTGCTGGAACTGGCGCGGCAATATCTGGCCTTTGTCGAACGCGCCAAGGCGCTGCGTATCGAACTGGCCGCCGATTACCTGGTGATGGCGGCCTGGCTGGCCTTTCTGAAATCGCGCCTGCTGTTGCCCCCCGACCCGGACGAGGATGGCCCCTCGGGCGAGGAACTGGCCGCGCATCTGGCCTTTCAGCTTGAGCGTTTGCAGGCGATGCGCGATGCCGCCGCGCGGCTGATGGGGCGCGACCAGTTGGGGCGCGACTTTTTCCGCCGTGGCAAGGGCGAGGATATCGCCCGCATCCGCACCGTGACCTATTCCGCCTCGCTGCTGGACCTGATGCAGGCCTATGCCCGCATCCGCACCCGCGACGAATTCCGCCCCTTCGTGATGGATCGTGACAAGGTCTATACGATGGAGCAGGCGCTGGAACGGATGCGCGGGCTGATCGGGTTCGCCGGCAGCTGGACCGATATGGCCAGCTATCTGCCCGAAGGTTGGGGCAAGGATCCGGTGCGCCGCCGCTCGGCCACGGCGGCGACTTTTGCCGCCTCGTTGCAGCTGGTCAAGGAGGGCCATCTGGAAATCCGGCAAAGCGAGCTGTTCGCCCCGATCCACCTGCGCAAGAAAGATACCGAGACATGAGCGACGCGCCCGAGGAAAGCACCGAAAGCCTGTTCGAGGCGCCGCCGCTGGCGGAACAGGAACGCATGGTCGAGGCGGTGCTGTTTGCCAGCCCCGACCCGGTGGGCGTGGGCGATCTGGCCGTGCGCATGCCCCATGGCAGCGACCCGGCCCGGGCGCTTGAGATGCTGCGCAAACGCTACGAGGGGCGCGGCGTGCGGGTGGTGCAGGTGGGTGAGGGCTGGGCCATTCGCACCGCGCCCGACCTTGGCTTTCTGATGCAGAAGGAAACGGTCGAGACTCGCAAGCTGTCGCGCGCGGCGATCGAGACGCTGGCGATCATCGCCTATCACCAACCGGTGACCCGAGCGGAGATCGAAGAGATCCGGGGCGTCTCGGTCAGCCGGGGCACCATCGACCAGTTGCTGGAAATGGAGTGGATCCGTCTGGGCCGCCGCCGGATGACACCGGGCCGCCCGGTCACCTTTGTGGTGACGCCGCATTTCCTGGACCATTTCGGGCTGGAAAGCGCGCGTGACCTGCCGGGCCTCAAGGAATTGCGCGCCGCCGGGCTGCTGGAAAACAGGCCACCGCCGGGCGCCTTGCCGATTGCCGAAGCCCGCGAAGAGGGCGAGGAGAACGAAGGCCAATCCGAGCTTTTTGAAGAAGATTGATGCCGAGGCCCTGAAATTTCCCAAATTTGATGCTATGTCTCTGCCCGGGCAGCAAAGAGGAAAATCTCATGAACGTGAACCAGCTGATCGACATGATCGTCCGCACGGTGGTGCGCCGGGCGGTGAATGGCGGCGTCAATGCGGGCTTTGACGCGGTGTCGAATCTGGGGCGCAAATCGCGCAAGGCTCCGCCACCGCAACACCGACCGGAACCCGATCCCGAGCGCGAACGCATCCGCGAAATGCGCCAGGCGCGCCGCGCGGCACGAAACGAACAAGAACTGTAGTGACCGGGGGTTATGCAGGGGTCTTGAAGTGTTTCGACAGCTTCAGCCCCTGGCCCTGATAATTCGACGCGATGCCCGCGCCGTATAGCTGCGTGGGCTGTTCAGCCATCTTTTCATAGACCAGCCGTCCGACGATCTGCCCGTGTTCCAGCACGAAAGGCGCCTCGTGGCAGCGCACCTCGAGCACCCCGCGCGAACCGGCGCCGCCGGCCTGCGCATGGCCGAAGCCAGGGTCGAAGAAGCCCGCGTAATGCACCCGGAACTCTCCCACCATCGCCAGATAGGGGGCCATTTCGGCGGCATAAAGCGGCGGGATATGCACCGCCTCGCGGCTTACGAGGATGTAGAACGCACCGGGATCGAGGATGATACGTCCATCGCGGCTGCGCACCTCCTCCCAGTATTCCGCCGGGTCATAGGCGCCGATCCGATCCAGGTCGATGACGCCGGTATGCGGTTTGGCGCGGTAGCCTACAAGGTCGCTGCCCGGCAGGCGCAGATCGACCGAGAAGCCCAAACCGTCCTGGATGACCGCGGGGCCATCGACCAGCGGGGTTTCGGCATGCAGCGCACGCAGGGCGGTGTCGTCCAGCACCGCCTGTCCGCGCCGGAACCGGATCTGGTTCAGCCGCATGCCGGGCCGCACCAACACGGAAAACGAGCGCGGGCAGATCTCGGCATAAAGCGGGCCGATGTAACCTGACGGAATGCGATCGAACTCGGTACCACCATCGGTGATGGTCCGGGTCAACAGGTCCAGCCGCCCGGTCGAGCTTTTGGCATTGGCGACGGCGTTGATTTCAGTGGGCAGGGCCAGCGATTCCATCAGCGGCACCAGATAGACGCAGCCCTTTTCAAGAACCGCGCCATGGCTCAGGTCGATCCGGTGCATCTCGAACTCGGCCAGACGATCGGCGACGCTGTGTCCGGCCCCCGCCAGAAACGAGGCCCGGACGCGATACGCCACGGCGCCCAGGCGCAAATCCAGGCTGGCGGGTTGGATCTGTTCAGGCAGAACCGGAGGTTCGGCACGGATCTCTCCGCCTGCGATCATTGCCTCGATCTGCTGGTTCGGGCACACGCCGGTCATCCCGTTCCCTCCGCGGTCCAGAGGCCCTGGTCTGCCATTTTTTCGTTACGTCGGTGTGATTTGGTCGGGCTAGCAGGACTCGAACCTGCGACCTTCCGTCCCCCAGACGGACGCGCTACCAGGCTGCGCCATAGCCCGACGATGTGGTGTTCATACCGGTTTTCCCGGCAGGGGCAAGAGGAAAACATACCCTTTTTTCTTATCCCGCCTGCCGGTCCAGCCAGGTCTGCAACTTGGTAGCGAGAGGGAGGATGCCGGCCTGCGCGGAAGCGGGCAGGTCGTGGATTTCAGCCAGTGCCGTCAGCAGGCCCGGCTCTGCCTCGATGTCATCGTCGGCGGGGATATCGGCCACCTCGATGTCAAGCGGACGGGGCGGTGCGTCGGCCTCTTGTGGGGGGGGGTCGTCGACCGCATCCTCCGGGGGCTCGTTCTGAACAGGTTCCACAGCCGGTTCAGGCGCAGACAGAATCTCTACATCTCCGGGGGTTTTGTCCTCTTCGTCGTCCTCAGACGGGACGGGGGACGAATCGGCGACGATCTTTTGCAGAACCTCGGTCGGGACAGGTTCACCAAGGTCCATGTCGAACTGTATGGCGCTGTCCCTGTCAGAGGGCTGAGCATTGAACCGGACCACGTTGCCGCCACTTTGCGGGCCGGGAGAGGCCGAATCCTCCAGATCCTGCGACTGGCCCGAAACATGGGCGACGCCCTGTTCACGCAACAGTTTCTGCACGCCCTTGATGGTCATGCCATCGTCATGCAGCAGCTTTTTGATGCCACCCAGCAACTGCATGTCCGCGGGCCGGTAATAACGGCGCCCGCCGGCACGCTTGACCGGTTTGACCTGGCTGAACTTGCTCTCCCAGAACCGCAGCACATGGGCCTGCACCCCCAGCCATTCCGCGACTTCCGAGATGGTGCGAAAGGCGTCGGGCGATTTGCTCATGAAAACGGACCCTTTGATTTACTTACGGTTTCCGGCGGCAACCCGCTCCTTCATCAGGTGCGAAGGGCGAAAGGTCAGGACCCGGCGCGGCTGGATCGGAACTTCTTCACCGGTTTTGGGATTGCGTCCAACGCGGGCTGATTTGTCCCGCACGCTGAAGGTGCCGAAGGACGAGATTTTCACCTGTTCGCCGCGCACCAGCGCGTCGGACATGTGGTTCAGCATGCTTTCCACCAGCTGTGCGCTTTCATTGCGCGACAGGCCCACTTCGCGGAAAACCGCCTCGCTCAAATCCATCCGTGTAAGAGTTTTGTCACTCATGCCGACCCCCTGTTGCTGACAAAGCATAGGGGGTCAGGAAATTCCCTGTCAATATCAATGAATTGCAAAGCGCAGGATAGGCCGCTACCAGCGCAGAACCACCGCACCCCAGGCTAGGCCGCCGCCGATTGCTTCGGTCACGACCAGATCGCCTGTCTTGATCTGACCGCGCGCCTTGCCCACCGACAGCGCCAGCGGAATCGAGGCGGCCGAGGTGTTGCCATGGTCCTGCACGGTCACCACGACCTTGTCCATCGGCAGGCCCA
Organism: Ruegeria sp. YKSF070; assembly: GCF_059612725.1. Lineage (NCBI taxonomy): Bacteria > Pseudomonadati > Pseudomonadota > Alphaproteobacteria > Rhodobacterales > Roseobacteraceae > Ruegeria > Ruegeria sp. YKSF070. The sequence goes on from NZ_JBXWRD010000004.1 coordinate 93,883, forward strand.
TCTTCTTGGCGGTGCCCTGGATGATACGGATATTGGCCTGATGCGGCACGATCCAGTCCACATCGGCACTGCTCAGTCCGGCCTTGCCCAGAGCGGTCTCGGCGGTCTGGGCCAGCTTCTCGACAGCATGGCGAAAAACCTGATTGCCCTGCATGCGCAGATGGCCGGTGGTCTGGGTCGACACGCCGCCGTCGACATAAAGCAGGTCCTTGTAGCGGCCGTCGGAATTCAGATCGACCGACAGGATCCCCCTGTCCTGCGGCGTGCCTGCGGCCTCTTCATATTCCAGCACCAGCGCCCCGGCGCCATCGCCGAACAGCACGCAGGTCGAACGGTCGGTCCAATCCATGATCCTGCTGAAGGTTTCGGCCCCGATCACCAGTACCCGCTTGGCCTGACCCGACACGATCAGTGCGTTGGCGTTGCTCAGCGCATAGACGAATCCCGCACAAACCGCTTGTACGTCAAAGGCATAACCATTGGTCATGCCCAGCCGCGCCTGAACCATCGTGGCCGCCGACGGAAAAGTGAGGTCGGCGGTAGAGGTTGCCAGGACGATGGCGTCCAGCTGGTCGGCGGTCATCCCTGCATCGGCCAGCGCGGCCTCTGCGGCACGGGTGGCAAGGTCCGAGGTCGTCTCGTCCTTGGCGGCGAAATGGCGCCGTTCAATCCCCGACCGGGTCCGAATCCATTCGTCGGTCGTATCCAGGGTTTTCTCGAATGCCGCGTTGGGAACGATCTGTTCGGGAAGATAGTGCCCGACACCTCTGACAACTGCGCGGCCTGCCATCGATTTTACCTGCTTTCTTGTTCTTCTGCCTGGGCCCCGGCTGGGGCTGGTTCATCTTGGGTAAGGGCGGCGGCGGATGCAACCCGGGCAGCCAGCCGCTCAGCAAAACCTGATTGCGCGAGAGTAAACGCAAGCTTGACTGCCGCCGAGATGCCGGTGGCATCGGCGCTGCCATGCGACTTGATCACGGTACCGTTCAGCCCCAGGAAAACGCCGCCATTCACGCGGCGCGGGTCGATCCGCTTGCTGAGCCGCTGGAGCGAGGTCACCGCGAGCAGCGAGGCCAGCCGCGACAGCGGCGAGTATTTGAAGGCCTCGCGCAACAGCGAGCCGATCATCCGCGCAGTGCCTTCGCCGGTCTTGATCGCCACATTGCCGGTGAATCCGTCTGTGACGATCACGTCACAGCGCTTGCCGGGAATGTCGCTGCCTTCGACAAAGCCTACGAATTCGAAGTTTGCGCGATCCGCGTAGTCCGCGATCAGCGCCTGCGCTTCTTTCAGTTCGGCCTTGCCCTTGTGCTCTTCGGTACCGACATTGAGCAACCCGACACGGGGGCGGGGCAGGTTCATGCCGTTTCGCGCATAGGACGCGCCCATCAGCGCATATTGCAACAGGTCGCGGGCATCGGCGCGGATATCAGCGCCGGCATCGAGCAGTACGTTGAACCCCTGCGGATTGCCAGAGGGGAACAGAATCGCGATGGCCGGGCGGGTCACGCCGGGCAGGCGCCGCAGCCGCAGCATGCTCAGCGCCATAAGCGCGCCGGTATTGCCGCAGCTGACGGCGCCGGCGGCCTCGCCGTTGCGCACCGATTCCAGCGTCGACCACATCGAGGTGTTCTTGCCGTTGCGCACGACTTGGCTGGGCTTGTCCTCCATCGTGACCACATCGACGCAATCACGAAAAACGACGCGTCCGTCCAGAACGCGCCGCTTGGCGACCAGCTTTTTCAGCCTGTCTTCAGGGCCGTGCAGAATGAACCCCACATCGGGGTTCTTCTTTGCCGATTTCGCAATGCCTGCCACCACGACCGAGGGACCCGCGTCCCCGCCCATGGCGTCAACCGAGATGATGATCTGTCCGGACGCATTGCCGGTCTGATCGGGCTGAGCCGTCATGCCGTGGCCTGCTCCAGATCGGGCTTAGGCCGCGTCTTCGTCCAGCTCGATCTCGTCGGCCTGAGCAACGACTTCGCGGTCGTCGTAATGGCCACAGGCGGCGCAGACATGGTGCGGGCGCTTCAGCTCGCCGCAATTGCCGCATTCGTTCGGGTTGGCAGCAACCAGGGCGTCATGCGCACGGCGCATGTTGCGACGCGATTTGGATACTTTGTTCTGTTGGACAGCCATTGTCTCAACCTTTGTCTTAACTGAGGGCCGCAGACAGCGCCGCAGGCCGGTTTCATTCTTCGTTTCCCAGAAGGCGTGACGAGCGTTTAGGCCGCAGCCCCCGCATTGTCCAACCCTAAATCCGATTGAGCGCGCGAAAATACTGCGATTCTCGCCACGTTCAAGGGGTTTTTCTGACCGCTCCCTATGGCAGGTTTCACCGCCCTTGTCATGAGTCTTTTTTGAGGGTTTCGCGCAGTGCCGCCAGCCCGGCAAAGGGTCGCGTTTCCTCGTCCGTCATGGCCTGTTTGCCCGGCTCGGTGAACACCGCCTGGCCCAGATCGACGCCTTCCTTGCGGGGATAGGCGGGCAGGTTCAGCGCCAGCGCTTCGCTCATTACGGCGTTCAGGTCGATCGTCGCGCGTAGCGGTTCGGCCTCGTCATCCTCGGTGGCCATCTCGGCCTCTTCCTCGGCCGGCTCGGTCCAATCGGCAAGAAACAGCCGGGTCAGCCGCGTATCTATCCGGGTGGTGACCGGGTCCAACGTGACCACGCAGGGCTGGATCACGGTGGCGCCCAGCTTGGCCTCAAGCCGCCAGTCCCGCTTGCCCTCGGCCCTGATCGTGCCGTTGAATCGCAGCTTGCGCAGGCCGTCCAGGCCCAGCTCCTGCGCAATCTCGGCCAGTCGGGCAGGGCCGGGACGCAGGTCGAAGGCGGTAACGCTGTTTTGTGGCAGATCTGCGACCCGCAACACGGTTTCGTCGGACATTGGTGCGCTTTCGTCTGTTGAACCGGAGCAAAGGTTTCTGTAATCGGGATAAAAGGCGCGCGAGGCCAAGGCAAGGGGGCAGGAATGTCAAAGACCGCAGGGTTGCTGAAACCGGTGTTCCGCATCGTGGCTATCGGCCTCACCGTCGGTGCGCTGACCGCCTGTACCGCCATCTACCGCAATCACGGCTATGTCCCCACCGCCGAGGAGCTGGCGGCGATCCAGGTCGGAGTCGATACCCGCGACAGCGTGGTGGAGGCCGTCGGCACCCCCAGTTCCTCGGGCCTGCTGAATGAAAGCGGCTATTACTATGTCGCGACCCGCATGCGCCATTATGGTGCCCGCGCGCCGCAGGTCGTCTCGCGCGAACTGGTGGCGATCAGCTTTGACCAGCGCGGCGTGGTCCGAAATATCGAGCGTTACGGGCTGGAAGACGGGCGCGTCATCCCGCTGGAACGGCGGGTGACCAGCTCCAGCGTCGAGGACAAGACCTTTATCCGCCAGCTGCTGGGCAACCTGGGCAATTTCAACCCCGCAAACGTGATCAACTGATCGGCAGTATCTGTCACCCCGGCGTCACATCTTGTGTGCTAGGGATCGGCCCACTAGGTTTGACCTGTTCAGTGGAGGGCCGCGTGATGCCGGATGCCGTACTGTTGAGCAAGGGCCGCTATCGCGCGCGTCTGGCGCTGGGGCCTGCGGATATCGCCGCGGCTCAGGCGCTGCGGACACGCGCCTTTCGCACCGCGACACCCGACCGGGACCGTTTCGACAGCGTCTGCGACCACATTCTGGTCGAGGACATGCGACAGGGTGGCGCCCTGGTGTGCTGTTTTCGCATGTTGACGATGGAGGGCGGCGCCGAGATCGGGCGCAGCTATTCGGCGCAATTCTACGAACTGACGGGGTTGCAGAGTTTCGAGGGGCGCATGGTCGAGATGGGCCGTTTCTGCATCCATCCCGACCATCACGACGCCGATATCCTGCGGGTGGCCTGGGGGGCGATGACCACATTTGTCGACCGGACCGGGGTGCAGATGCTGTTTGGCTGTTCCTCTTTTGCGGGCACCGAGACGGCCGACTATCTCGACGCCTTTGCAATGCTGAAACACCGCCATCTGGCGCCCAAGCGCTGGCTGCCCCGGGTCAAGGCGCCCGATGTGTTCCGATTCGCCGCCCGCCTGCGGCGCAAGCCCGACGCCAAAAAGGCGATGCTGCGGATGCCGCCGCTGCTCAGGACCTATCTGCTGATGGGGGGCTGGGTCAGCGACCACGCGGTGGTGGACCGGCAGATGAACACGCTGCACGTGTTTACCGGGCTCGAGATCGGCGCCATCCCGCCCGCGCGCAAGCGGCTGTTGCGGGCGGTGGCGGGCTAGGGTGCGCACAAGGGGCGTTGACGCCATGCGGGGCGCGGTTTAGCTGGCGGGCATGGCACGTATTCCTCTGTTGCAGATGACCGGTATTTCGCTGACCTTCGGCGGTGAGCCGGTATTTTCCGATCTCGACCTGGTGGTTCAGCCAGGCGACCGCGTGGCGCTTGTCGGGCGCAACGGGTCGGGCAAATCCACCCTGATGAAGGTGATGGCCGGGCTGGTCGAAGCGGACGCGGGCGAGATCGTGATCCCGCCCGGCAAGTCGGTCGGTTACATGGAGCAGGACCCGACCATGACCGGGTTCGCCACGCTGGGCGATTACGCCTCGAGCGGGCTGGAGCCGGGCGAGCTTTACAAGGTCGAGCGCGCCGGTGAGGGGCTGAAGTTCGACCCCGCCCGCGCGGTCGAGACCGCTTCGGGCGGCGAACGGCGCCGCGCGGCGCTGGCCAAACTGATGGCCGAGGCGCCGGAACTGATGCTGCTGGACGAACCGACCAACCATCTGGATATCGAGGCGATCGGCTGGCTTGAACGCGAGTTGTCGTCCACCCGTGCCGCCTTTGTGCTGATCTCGCACGACCGCACCTTTTTGCGTGCATTGACGCGCGCAACACTTTGGATCGACAGGGGAATGGTGCGTCGGCAAGAGCGTGGATTCGAGGATTTCGAAGCTTGGCGCGACAAGGTTTGGGAGGATGAGGACACCGCCCGGCACAAGCTGAACCGGCTGATCAAATCCGAAAGCCGCTGGGCGGTCGAAGGCATCAGCGCCCGGCGCAAGCGCAATCAGGGCCGGGTGCGTGCGCTGCAGGCGCTGCGCGCCGAACGCGCCGCGCAGATCAAGCGTCAGGGTACGGCGGCGATGTCGCTGGATGCGGGTCCGAAATCGGGCCGCAAGGTGATCGAGGCGCAGGGGTTGACCAAGGCGTTCGATGGCAAACCCATCCTGCGCGGGCTGGACCTGACCGTGCTGCGCGGCGACCGGGTCGCCTTTGTCGGTCCCAATGGGGTGGGCAAGACCACCGTGCTCAAGATGTTGCTGGGCCAGCTCGAACCGGACAGCGGCACCGTGCGGCTGGGTACCAATCTGGAAATCGCGGTGTTTGACCAGACCCGCGCCCAGCTCGACCCCGAGATGAGCCTGTGGGACAGCCTGACCAGCGACCCCGAGATGCGCGTCTCGGGCAAGGCCGATCAGGTCATGGTGCGCGGCCAACCCAAACATGTGGTCGCCTATCTCAAGGATTTCCTGTTTGACGAACGCCAGGCGCGGGCGGCGGTGAAATCGCTCTCGGGTGGCGAGAAGGCGCGGCTGTTGCTGGCGCGTTTGATGGCGAGGCCGTCGAACGTGCTGGTGCTGGACGAACCGACCAACGATCTGGATGTGGAAACGCTCGACCTGCTGCAGGAGATTCTGGACGATTACGACGGCACCGTGCTGCTGGTCAGCCACGACCGCGATTTCCTCGACCGCGTCGCCACCACCACCGTTGCGATGGAGGGGGATGGCCGCGCCGTGGTCTATGCCGGAGGCTGGTCGGACTATCGTGCTCAGCGGGGTGAGGACACTGTTAAAGTAGATGTGAAATCAAAGACCTCAGCGCCAAAGGCAAAGCAAGAGGTGAAGCCGAAATCGGGCCTCACCTTCTCGGAAAAGCACCGGCTCGAGGCCTTGCCGGCCGAGATTGCCCGCCTTGAGGCCGAGATTGCCAAGTTGCAAGAGTTGATGGCCGACTCCGAGCTTTACACCCGCGAACCGGTCAAGTTCCAGAAAGCGACCGAAGCGCTGGTGCAGCGGCAAGAGAAACTCTCTGCCGCCGAAGAGGAATGGCTGACGCTGGAAGAAAAGGCCGAGGCCGGGTAACCCCAGCCACGGGCCAAAGGCTCAGCGCATCCGCAGCGCGCCGTCGAGGCGGATCACCTCGCCATTGAGATAGCCCATCTCGACGATGAACCCGGCCAGACGGCCATATTCGCGCGGGTCTCCCAGGCGGGCGGGGTTGGGCACATCGGCGGCCAGACCGGCGCGCACCTCTTCAGGCAGGCCCATCAGCATCGGCGTCAGGAAGATGCCGGGTGCGATGGTCATCACCCGGATCCCGGTCGAGGCCAGATCGCGCGCCATCGGCAGGGTCATGCCCACAACGCCACCCTTGGAGGCGGAATAGGCCACCTGGCCCTTTTGCCCGTCAAAGGCCGCGACCGAGGCGGTGTTGATGATCACGCCGCGCGCGCCATCCGGTTCTGGTTCGTTCTTTGCCATCTCAACGGCGGCCAGGCGCGCGACGTTGAAGCTGCCGACCAGGTTGATGTCGATGGTGCGCTGGAAGGCGTCCAGGGGATGCGCGCCTTCCTTGCCCACCGTCTTGATGCCATAGGCGATACCGGCGCAGTTCACCGCTGCGGTGATCTTGCCCATCTTCTCCATGGCGTGGGCGATGGCGGCGGCGACCGAGTCTTCGCTGGTCACGTCGGTCTGGGCAAAATGCCCGCCGATCTCGGCGGCGACCTTTTCACCGCGTTCAGCATCGCGGTCGAGGATAGTCACCTGCGCGCCGTTCTCGGCGAAATAGCGGGCGGTTGCCTCGCCCAGACCGGAGGCGCCGCCAGTGATCACGGCTGCGGTTGTGTCGAGTTGCATGGGCCTCTCTCCCTGATATGAACATGTGTTCAATAATCCGGAGCGGGGGTCCCTGTCCAGCTTTGATACATGCGCGCGCGATCGAGCCGGGCCAGCGGACGCAACGTTTTGCCCAAGGGGGGCCACCAGGCCCAGGTACCGCCGAGGGGGCGGGCGCGGGCGCCGGTGCCCAGCTTGAACCGGGTCAGGCCGGGGGTCTGCTCGGTCTCCACCGGGCCCAGGTCGAGCCGGGTCGCGCCTTGGGCCGCGAGCCAAGTCATCGCTTGCCACATCAGCAGCGTCTGGGCGCTGGCGGCGCGACCGGCCGGTGTGCTGTGGCCGATGTGATAGCTGGCCGCCGTGCCGTGACGCAGGATCAGCAGGCCCGCGACGGGGGTGCCGCGCTGGCGGGCGGTGAACAGCTGCGTCGCGCCGGGATTGATGCGGGCATAGGCCAGCGTCAGGGCGGTGGGCCAGTTGCGATAGCCGCGCGCGCGCTGTTGCGCGGCCTCGGCGGTGAGCAGCCAATGGGCGGGGTCCAGCGGCAGTGGACCCTGGGTCACGTGCAGGTCCTGGCTGCGCGCGTGACGCAGGCGGTTGCGCCATTTCTGGTGCAGCCCCGCCATCAGGTTACCGGTGAGATCCAGTTCGGCCACATGGGCCGGGGTGATCAATGGCACCGCCCCCAGCCGTTCGAGGCCCGGGCAGGATGCGTCCGGGTTCATCAGGATCAGACTGCGGCGCAGCCCAGCGCGGGCGATCAGACCGGGTAGAGCCTGTGGTGCGAGGTGGGCGCGGCTGAGCAGGGCGATGGGTATCCCGCCAATGCGCCGTGTCAGCACCAGTGTTCCGTCGTCCAGTCGCGCCGCCCGCTGTCCGCAAAGTGTCAGCGTGGCGGCGAATTCGGCGCTTTGTTGCAGGGGGGGCGAAGCGAGGGCGATGGTATCGAACATGGCGTCATTAACCGGTTCGAAACCTAAGACCGGGTTAATGCGATTATGAAACGGGTATTTGGCCAGGGGATCGCCGCCCCGAGACCGACACGGGCCGCCGCCGCCCTGCTGGCGGCGATCCTGTCTGGCGTGCTGCTGTTGGGGGGTATGGCCCTGTTCTGAGCCCTTTGGGGGCAAGGGGGCGCTGCCCCCTCGGCCCTGGCGGGCCTCACCCCCGGAGTATTTGGGGCGAAATGAAGGGGCGGTTGATCTACGCCAGTTGTACCAGCGCGTGGCGCTTCTTGCCCGCGCTGAGCTTGATCGGTTGGGCGAGATCACCCGCCTCGATCATCATCCCGGCATCGGTCAGCGGGGCGTCGTTCAGGCGCGCGCCGTCCTCGGCGATGAGGCGCTTGGCCTCCTTGCCGGATTTGGCGAGGCCCGATTTCACGATCAGTTGCACGATGGATGCGGGCAGGTCGGCGGCGCCAAGGGTGAGGGTGGGCAGGTCGTCGCCTATACCGCCCTTTTCGAACACCTCGCGCGCGGTGGCCTCGGCCGCGGCGGCCGCCTCGGCCCCGTGACAAAGGGCGGTGACCTCGTTGGCGAGGATCACCTTGGCGGCGTTGATCTCGGAGCCCGACAGCGCGCCCAGACGGTCGCATTCGCCTATCGGAAGCTCGGTGTAGAGTTTCAGGAAGCGGCCTACATCGGCATCGGTGGTGTTGCGCCAGAACTGCCAGAATTCGTAAGGCGACCGCATGTCGGGGTTCAGCCAGACGGCGCCGTCCTGGCTCTTGCCCATCTTCTTGCCGTCAGACGTGGTCAGGAGCGGCGAGGTGAGGCCATAGACCTCGTGGTCGATCACCCGGCGGGTCAGGTCGATGCCGTTGACGATATTGCCCCATTGGTCCGAGCCGCCCATTTGCAGGATGCAGCCATAGCGGCGGTTCAGTTCCATGAAATCATAGGCTTGCAGGATCATGTAGTTGAATTCGAGGAAGCTGAGCGACTGTTCGCGGTCGAGGCGGGATTTCACGGACTCAAACGACAGCATCCGGTTGACCGAGAAATGCCGCCCGATGTCGCGCAGGAAATCGAGATAGTTCAGATCGGCCAGCCATTCGTCGTTGTTGAGCATCAGCGCCGCGTTCTCGGCACCGCTGTCATAGTCGATATAGGCGGCAAAGACCTTGCGGATCCCGGCGATGTTCTCGTCGATCTGGGCGGGCGTCAGCAGCGGGCGTTCGTCGGCGCGGAACGAGGGATCGCCCACCTTGGTGGTGCCGCCGCCCATCAGGGTGATCGGCTTGTGCCCGGTCTTTTGCAGCCAGCGCAGCATCATGATCTGGATGAGGCTGCCCACGTGCAGCGATTTGGCGGTGGCGTCAAAGCCGATATAGCCGGGCTGGCATCCCTTGATCAGCGCCTCGTCAAGGCCCTGGTAATCGGTACAGTCGGCGAGAAAGCCGCGCTCCATCATCACTGCGATGAAATCCGATTTGGGATGGTAGGTCATGTCTTGCCTCGGGGTTGGATTGCGGGGCACTTATAGGCGGCAGTTGAACAAAGGAAAAGGCCATGAAGAGGGCCATCGGGCGAGAGGGGCCGGTGACGGCGCTGGGGGCAATGTCTGGCACGTCGCTGGACGGGGTCGATGCGGCGGTGGTCGAGACCGACGGTCTGGCGATTTTTGGGTTCGGGCCGGTGGGCTACCGCGCCTATTCGCCCGAGGAACGCAGCGTGCTGCGCGCCGGGCTGGGGCGTTGGGCCGGGCCCGAGGTGGAGGCGGCGGGCGATCTGGTGACGCGGGCCCATGCCGAGGCGCTGGCCGGGTTCGAGGGCGTCGATCTGGTGGGGTTTCACGGACAGACCCTGGCGCATGAGCCGCGCGGGCGCGGCACCTTGCAGGTCGGCGATGGCGCGGTTTTGGCCGCCGCCCTGGGGCGGCCGGTGGTCTGGGATTTCCGCAGCGACGATGTGCAACTGGGCGGCGAAGGCGCGCCATTGGCGCCGTTCTTTCACTTTGCCTGTGCCAAGTGGATCGGCGCCAGCGAGCCCTTGTGTTTTCTCAATCTCGGCGGGGTGGGCAACCTGACCTATGTGGACCCGTCATTTGAGCGGCCCGAGGTGCCCGGCGCGCTTCTGGCCTTTGACACCGGGCCGGCCAATGCCCCGGTCAACGATCTGATGCAGGCGCGGCTGGGGCTGCCGATGGACGAGGGCGGCGCGGTGGCGCGGGGTGGCACGGTGGAGACCGGCGCGCTGGAGCTGTTCCTGGCCGAGCCCTATTTCTCAAGAATGCCACCCAAGTCTCTGGACCGGAACGATTTTGCCGAGATGATCGGGTTGGTGTCGGAACTCAGCGACAGCGATGCGGTGGCAACGCTGACAGGGATGTGCGCGGCTGCGGTGGCGCAAGGGATGGAGCATTGTCCGCGCCCTCCCGCCCGCGTACTGGTCACCGGCGGCGGGCGGCACAACCCGGTGCTGATGGAGATGCTGCGGGTCTCGCTGGATTGCGCCGTTGAGCCGGTCGAGAGTGTCGGGCTTGATGGTGACATGCTGGAGGCGCAGGCCTTCGCCTATCTGGCTGTACGGGTGGCGCGGGGCCTGTCAACATCGTGCCCCGGCACCACCGGCGTGAGTGCGCTGGTGGGCGGCGGCATGGTCAGCCTGCCCGACGATGCATGACGGGGACGCTGACCCATTGAAAAAATTCGTCGAATTTTTTCGCCCCTAGGAGTATTTCCGACCCGAAAGAAGCCTATGTGCCGTTTGAGAGCTGTCAGTCCGGACGCGTGAAATCGGCCCAGACCGGCAGATGATCCGAGGCGATGGGGGCGGGACGCTCGGCAAAGACGCCATGCGCAACGGCGCTCAGCTCTGGGCTGTGTGCGATCCGATCCAAAGCGCCCACTGGGCGCGGCGCAGGAAAGCTGGGCCGGGCCGGAACGAAGCGCAGCATCGGCGCCAGATGATCCAGCACCGGCTGGCGCGACCATTCGTTGAAATCGCCGGCCCAGACCGTGGGCATCGGCGGCAACCGCTCCAGATCGTGGACCAGATGCACGATCTGGTCCCGGCGCGAGGCCGCGAGCAGGCCAAGATGCAGGCCCAGCACCCGCAGAGATCCGATTGGGGTGTCGAACTCGACCCGAACTGCGCCGCGCGGCTCGAATCCCGGCAGGTCGTGATGGGCGCTCGCAAGCTGGGTGATGCCGGCGCCCTTCCAGATCACCGCATTGCCGTGCCAGCCCAGCGATCCGGCGCCGCCTAGGTCCACCACGTTCCAGCCGGCCTCCTCCAGCACGAAATGCGGCAGGGCGGCGGGACGCGGCGGCAGGCGTTTGTCGGCCTCTTGCAGCACGGCGATATCGGCGCCGAGCGCCCCCAGTACCTGAAGGATACGGCGCGGCTGGCGGCGCAGGTCCAGGCCCACGCATTTCTGAATGTTGTAGCTGGCAAGGCGCAGCGTCGGGGCTATCGTCATCGGTTGCGTCATGGCTCCTGTCCTCCGTCATGCGGCAGCGCGCGGCGCGGTGCAAGGGCCGGATCGCGGGATTTGCTTGACATGTGCAGGACCCCGCCGTTCTGTGCCTGCATGGAACAGAAACGCCCCGTCGACGCGGCCGGAGCCGTGGCCCTTGTCGGAATTGCCGCGCTGTTGGCCTTCAACCAGGTGGTGATCAAGGTGACCGGTGGCGGGTTTGGGCCGGTTCTCCAGGCCGGGCTGCGCTCGGCTGTCGCATTGGTCTTTGTGCTGGTATGGATGCTTGCCCGACGCAAACCGATGGCTTTCCCGCGCGAGGCCTTGATGGGCGCACTGATCACAGGCTTGCTTTTTACCATCGAGTTCATGGCGCTGTTTGCCGCGCTCGATCTAACGTCGGTCTCGCGGGTGTCGATCCTGTTCTATTCGATGCCGGTCTGGCTGGCGCTGGGCGGTCACTTTCTTTTGCCGGGCGAACGGCTGTCCGGAGCGCGGGTTCTGGGATTGGTGCTGGCCATGGGCGGGGTGGTGCTGGCGCTGCTCGAGCGCGATGCCGCGCATGTGAGCCTCTTGGGCGATGCGCTTGCTGTATTTGCTGCCATGTGCTGGGCCGGGATCGCGCTGGGAGTGCGGCTGACACCGATGGCCCGCGTCCCGGCGGAAATGCAGCTGATAAGCCAACTGGTGATCTCGGCGCCGCTGCTGCTGTTGCTTGCGCCGCTGACTGGGGAGAGCCTGCGCGCGCCCGAGCTTCTGCATTGGGCCGGGCTGCTGTTTCAGGCGGTTGGCGTGGTGGGGCTCGGATTCGTGATCTGGTTCCGGCTGCTGGCCGTTTACCAGGCCAATGGCGTGGCCTCGTTCAGCTTCCTGTCACCGGTGCTGGCGGTGATCTTTGGCTTGCTGCTGTTGGACGAGCGGGTGGGCGCCCTGGTCTGGCTTGCGCTTGCTCTGGTCGCGGCCGGGATCGTCTTGATCAACCGGCGCTGAATGGGGCGCCGGAGCGGGGGCGCTGCCCCCACCTACAAAATTCGTCGAATTTTGCAGGCCCCCCGGAGTATTTTGGGCGAAATGAAGGGTCAGGTGCCGCAGAACGTGGCCTGTACGACCTCGTTTTCCGCTGGTGGGCGGGTCAGGTCGATGTAATCCGGTTGATCCTCGTAAGGACGGGAAAGCACGGTATGGAGCCTGTTGAACGGGGCATAGTCGCCGTTTACCGCCGCCGCGATCATTTGCTCGACCCGGTGATTGCGCGGGATGAAGGCGGGATTGGCGGCCCGCATCACAGACAGGGACGCCGCCTCTTGCCTAACGCGCTGCTGCCATCCCGTGGCCCAGCTGTCATAGGCGGTCGGGTCGGTGAACTGATCACGCGCCCTTGGGCCGCCCAGGGCGCGGAACGTGTTGGTGAAATCGGCTCGTTCGCGGGCCATGCGGGTGAGCAGGTCCGTCACCAGCGTCTTGTCGGCCTCGTCGGGCTGATCGATGCCTATCTTGGCGGCAAATACGCCAAGCCATTCGCGTTCCAGCAGGGCGGGCATTGCATGCACGATCCCGGTGGCCTCTTCGACGGCGGCCTCCTTGTCCTCGACCTGCTGGATCAGCGCGGTGGCCAGCTGTGCCAGGTTCCAGACCGCGATATCGGGCTGGTTGGAATAGGCATAGCGCCCATAGCGGTCGATCGAGGAATAGACGGTATCAGGATGGTATGTGTCCATGAACGCGCAGGGGCCATAGTCGATGGTTTCGCCTGAAATCGAACTGTTGTCGGTATTCATCACCCCATGGATGAACCCCACCCCCATCCAGCGCGCGATCAGTCGCGCCTGGGCATCGCGGACGGCGGTCAGCAGGCCCATTGGCCCATCGGCATCCGGATAATGGCGGGCGATGGCATAATCGGTCAGCCGTTTCAGATGTCCGATCTCGCCGCGTGCGGCAAAAACCTGGAACGTGCCCACCCGCAAGTGGCTTTGCGCCACGCGGGTCAGCACCGCACCGGGCAAGGGCTGCTCGCGGCGCACTGTCTCGCCGGTTTCGACCGCCGCCAATGCGCGGGTGGTCGGGATGCCGAGGGCCGCCATCGCCTCGCTCACCACATATTCGCGCAGCACCGGGCCCAGCCAGGCCCGCCCGTCACCGCCACGCGAATAAGGCGTGCGCCCCGCACCTTTAAGCTGGATGTCGCGGCGGATGCCGTCGCTGCCCGGCACCTCGCCCAAAAGGATCGCGCGCCCGTCGCCCAATTGCGGGTTGTAATTGCCGAACTGGTGCCCGGAATAAAGCTGCGCCAGCGGCTCGGCGCCTTGCGGGACGGTGTTGCCGGCAAAGACTTGCGCCATCTCGGTGAGGTCGCCCGGCGTGATGCCCAGCAGGCGCGCCAGATCGGTGTTGAAGGCGACAAGGCGTGGTGCGCGCACCGGGTCGGGCACCTGCGCGGAAAAGAACCCGGCCGGGAGGCGGGCATAACTGTTGTCGAAGGGGATCGTGATTGTCATGCGCCCAAGATATGCTGGAGCGAGCGAAAGACCAGCCCTAAGCGAGGTAGCCGATGCCCGATCATATGAGCGCCGAAGAGATCATCCGTCGCCTCGAACTGGAACCCCACCCCGAGGGCGGCTGGTACCGGCAGACCTGGATCGCCGACACTCCCGGTCGCGCCAGCGGCACCTGCATCTATTTCCTGTTGAAATCGGGTGAGCGCAGCCATTGGCACCGGGTCGACGCGACCGAGATCTGGCTCTGGCATGCAGGCGCTCCGCTGATCCTATCGATGAGTGCGACCGATACCGGCCCCGCCACCGATCACCTGTTGACGCCCGACCTGAACACCGGCGCGCCGCAGCAGATCGTGCCGCCCGGCTGGTGGCAGGCGGCGCGCAGCACCGGCGAATACACGCTGGTCAGTTGCACCGTCTCGCCCGGTTTCCGGTTCGAGGGGTTCGAACTGGCGCTGCCCGGCTTCGACATACCGCGTCGTTGAGAAGCGGCGATCTTGCCGTTCGTGGCGGGAAATGCGGGTTTTGCTGTTTCCAACGTGACATCCCCGCTCCGAAGTCTTGCGACACTGGTGCGATTCCAAGTCCCCGCAGCACGAGGCGAGGTGCCGGGCGCAAGATGAAAACACCCTGGTGGCTAAACCGTTGGTCATCGTAATGACGGTGAATGCGCTTGCAAAGCCGGTCGGGCCCCGTGGCCCGTCCGGTTTCGGCCTGTCCGGCTGGGCATCAATGTCGTCACAACAGATGCCTGAGCAGGCCGAAAAGCTCGCTTTGCGAGGAAATCGCCAGTTTGCGATAGAGGTTGCGACGATGGACCTTGCTGGTCTCGCGGGCGATCTCCAGGGTCAGCGCCGCCGAGCCGTTGGAATGGCCCTGCATGACCAGGGCGGCGATCTGCGCCTCGCGTTTCGTAAGGCCGATCGCCAGCTTTTCCCGTGCATGCGAGCGTATCAGTTCGGCCAGCGACGGTGTTTCCACCGGCGTGTTTTCAGAGCGGCGTGGGTCGAGCAGGGTGACATGTTGGGTCAGCAGTTCCAGCAGGACCGGCGCGTGATGCTTCAGACATTGAATCTCGCGCCGGCGATAGGGGCCCATCTTGTCGAACCGGCTGATCGACAGGTGCAGCCGGGTCCCCGACGGCAGCGGAGCAAGCAGGCCCACCTCGTCGCACAGCCCGGTCTTGCGGTAATACTCCAGATAATACTCGCTGGAGAAAAAGCGGTCCGGCGCGATCTCCGCCAGCCGGTAGAATCCGCCGCCGCGGGGCAGGTCGCGAAACTGAAAGAACGGGTCAAAGGCATAGGTGTTGTCGACATATTCGGTCAGCGCAGAACTGGGCAGCTTCTTGGCCATCAGCCAGGCGTCCAGCATCAACGGCGCCTTGCCGGGATCGAAGCGGAACATAAGGAAGGTCGCAAAAGGCATCCGCGCCCGGAACAATCGGCGATAGGCCGGAAAGAAGGCGGGCGTGCCCACGGTGGCCATCGCCCGGCGCAAGCGCAGAATATCCCGTTCGGTCAGGTTCATCACGGTAAAAATACCTACATTGGGGGCAATATCAGCCGAAAAATACCCCAAGAGGGGTATATCCCCTGGGTCTGTTTGGGGCAATCATCAAGTGAAAGACGTATCCGTCAGGATGCCGCGACCAGATGGGGGGCGCATTTGACCAACGCGATCAGCGCACGTGCCTTGCGCAAGGTGTATCCGGGAAGTCCTCCGGTCGAGGCCCTGGGCGGTGTCGAGATCGACATAGCCGACAACGAGTTCTTTACGCTGCTTGGCCCCTCGGGCTGCGGCAAGACCACCATCCTGAGGCTGATCGCGGGCTTCGAGCATCCGACCTCGGGCACGCTTGAGATGTTCGGGCAGAGCCTACTGGACCTGCCGCCCTACAAGCGCCAGATCAACACCGTGTTCCAGAGCTATGCGCTGTTTCCGCACATGACGGTGGCCGAGAATATCGGTTTCGGGTTGGAGATGCTGGGCAGGCCCAAGGCCGAGATCAGCCAGACCGTGGGCGAGATGATGGAACTGGTGCAGATGTCGCATCTCGCCGACCGGCAGACCGGCCAGATCTCGGGCGGTCAACAACAGCGCGTGGCGCTGGCCCGGGCGCTGGCCCCCAAGCCCCGCGTGCTGCTTCTGGACGAGCCGCTGAGCGCGCTGGATTTCAAGCTGCGCAAGAACATGCAGCTTGAACTCAAGCGGCTTCAGACCGAGACCGGCATCACCTTCATCTTTGTCACCCATGACCAGGAAGAGGCTCTGACCATGTCGGACCGGATCGCGGTGATGTCCGATGGCGCCATCCGCCAGATCGGTTCCCCGCGCGAGATCTACGACCATCCCGCCGACCGGTTTGTCGCCGATTTCATCGGTGATACCAATTTCCTGTCAGCCGATGTGGTCGAGAACAGGGACGGTGCGGCAACGCTGAGACTGGGCTCGGGGCGCACCATCGCGGCACGTGCTGCCCAAGGGGTCAACGGCCGTGTCACCATCGCGGTGCGCCCCGAACATGCCCGCCTCGGCACACCAGACGAAGGGCTGCTTGCCGGGGTGCTGAGCGATGCGGTCTATTTCGGTACCGACACCCATTTCCATGTGACCCTCGAAGACGGGACAACCTTTGTGCTGCGTCAGCAGAACAGCCCCGATACCCAGGCGGGATTTTCCACCGGTGATACGGTGGGGGTGTGCTTTCCCGCCGAGGTTGCCCAGGTGCTGAGGGACTGAGCGATGGCGGAGATACCGGATATCACGGCACGCCGCGCGGCCCGCAACCGATGGCTGCTTTTGATGCCGGCTTTGGCCATCCTGCTCCTTGCCGCCAGCGGACCCTTGCTGATCACGCTGGTCTATTCCTTTCTCAGTCCGGGGGATTATGGCGGCGTCGAATGGCAGCTCTCGTTCGATGCCTGGTTCAACGTCTTCATGCAGCGCGACATTTTCGATGACACGCTGGGCTGGTCGGATGCGCATCTGAGCATCTTCTGGCGGTCGGTGAAACTGTCGGCGCTGACCACGCTGGCCTGTCTCGCCTTCGGCTTTCCCACCGCCTATTTCATCGCCACGCGACCGAAAAAGCAGCGCGACCTGTGGATGCTGCTGATCATCATTCCGTTCTGGACCAACCTGCTGATCCGCACCTTTGCCATCCTCGAGCTGATCCGCAACGAAGGCACGGTGAACACCGTTCTGATCGCGCTCGGCATCATCGACGCGCCGATCCAGATGCTGTTCACCGAATTCTCGATCCTTCTGGGCATGGTCTATGTCTATCTGCCGCTGATGGTCCTGCCCATTTACGCCTCGATGGAGCGGTTCGATTTCCGGCTGGTCGAGGCGGGCTATGATCTATACGCAACCCGGCTCCAGGTGTTGCGCCGGGTGATCCTGCCGCTGGTCAAGCCGGGGGTGATCGCGGGGTCGATCCTTGTTTTCGTACCCTCGCTGGGCGCCTATGTGACGCCGCGCGTGATGGGCGGCGGCAACCAGTTGATGATCGGCAACCTGATCGAGCTGCAATTCGGGCAGGGCCGCAACTGGCCGCTGGGCGCGGCGCTGTCGATCACGCTGCTGGCGATCGTGATGGTGGCGCTGCTGGCATATGTGCGCGCCGCCGGCAATGACGAGGCCCACCATGGCTGAGCGCGTCTTTGACATCCGCAAGCAGACCGGCTTCACCACCATCGCCTTTGCCTGTTTCGCGATGCTCTACATGCCGATCATCCTGTTGGTGGTCTATTCCTTCAACGCCGGCACCTCGATCGCCATCTGGGAGGGCTTCTCGTGGCGCTGGTACGCCTCGGCCTGGGAGAACGAGCAGGTACAGGAGGCGACGCTGCGCTCGCTGGTTGTCGCGCTCTGGGCCTCGGGCATTTCGACCACGGTTGCCGTGCTGGCCGCGCTGGCCACCACCCGCACGCGACGGTTCCGGGGGCAGACCGCGGTGTTTGCCCTGATCAACCAGCCGCTGATGGTGCCCGAGATCGTGACCGCCGTGGCGCTGTTGATCTTTTTCGCGATGATCAAGGTCGCCACCGGCTATACCGGGTTGGCCTATCTGATCATCGCGCATTCGGCCTTTTGCATCCCCTTTGCCTATCTGCCGATCCGGGCGCGGCTTCAGGGCATGGACCTGAGCCTGGAACAGGCCGCCGCCGATCTCTATGCGACCCCGTTTCAGGTGTTCCGCCGGGTGACCCTGCCGCAGCTGTGGCCGGGTATCCTGGCGGGTGCGATGCTGGCCTTTGTCATCTCGCTGGATGACGTGGTGATCACCGAATTCGTGAAATCCGCCGGTCAAGACACGCTGCCCACCTATATGCTGGGCCAGCTGCGCCGCGTGGTGACGCCCGAGATCAACGCCATTTCCACCGCCCTTCTGGGCATCTCGATCACCATGGTGATCGCCTACACGCTGCTGAGCAAATTCAGAAAGTAATACAACAAAGGGAGAGTACTGATGAAAAAGGCACTGACGGCACTGACCCTCGTTCTGGCCGGCCCCGCGCTGGCTGAGGGAGAGTTGAACATCTTCAACTGGGGCAACTATACCTCGCCCGAGATGATCGCCAAATTCGAGGCCGAGACCGGCATCAAGGTCACGATCACCGACTACGACAGCAACGACACCGCGCTGGCCAAGATCAAGGCGGGCGGGCACGGGTTCGACATCGTGGTGCCCTCGGGGACCTATATCCCGATCTTCGTGGGCGAGGGGCTGCTGATGGAAAGCAAGCCCAACCAGATGGAGAATTTCAAGCATATGGACCCGCAATGGGTCGATGTGGAATTCGATCCGGGCCGCAACTACACCGTGCCATGGCAATGGGGCACGGTCGGGATCACCGTCAACACCTCGGTCTATGGCGGTGACATCAACACCGCCGCGCTGATCTTTGATCCGCCCGAAGAGCTGAAGGGCAAGATCAACGTGGTGCCCGAGATGAACGATGTCATGGGCCTGGCGATCCGCTATGCGGGCGGCGAGCAGTGCACTGCCGACAAGGAAATCCTGAAAAAGGCGCGCGACATCCTGCAGGCGGCCAAGCCGCACTGGCTGTCGATGGATTACGGCAATATCGAGAAATACGCCAAGGGCGACCTGGCCGCTGGCGTGAACTGGAACGGCGCCTCGTTCCGGGCCCGCAACCAGAACCCCGACATCGCCTTTGGCTATCCGCAAGAGGGTTTCCCGGTCTGGATGGACAATGCCGCGATCCTGAGCGATGCCAAGAACGTGGAAGAGGCCAAGATCTTCCTCAACTTCATCATGGACCCGGAAAACGCCGCCATGCTGTCGGCCTTTGCCCGCTATGCCAACGGCATCAAGGGGTCCGAGGCCTATATGCCCGAGGACATGAAAACCGCCCCCGAAGTGGTCGTGCCTGACGAGCTGAAAGGCGCGGCCTTCGTGTCCAAGACCTGCCCGCCCGAGGCGACCAAGCTGTATACGGCGATCTGGACCGAACTGCAAAAGTAACCACCCTGCGGCTCCGTCCTCGGACGGGGCCGCTCTTTTTTGACCGGAGCCCGCCCATGCCCGCCGATATCATCATTCACAACGGCTCGCTGATCACCTTTGACGAGGCCCAGCCGCAAGCACAGGCGCTGGCGATCCAGGGCGGCGTGATCGCCGCCGTCGGCAGCGATGCTGAGATCCTGGTGCTGGCAGGGCCAGAGACACGGCTGATCGACGCGCGGGGCGGCACCGTGCTGCCCGGCTTTATCGACAGCCACGTGCATCTCTTTGGCGGCTCGGTCGAACTCGACTGCCTCAGCCTTTACGGGGTCAGGGGGCTGGACGCGATGCGGGAGGCGATCCTGCCCTATGCGCAGGCCAACCCTGATGACGCGCTCGTCTTTTGCGTGATGGCCGACTACGGCATCCTCGGCACCGGCCACACCCTGACACGCCATGATCTGGACAGTATTCTGACCGATCGCCCGCTGGCCATGTTCGCCCCCGATCACCACACCGTCTGGGCCAATACCGCCGCGCTCGAGGCGACCGGCCTGTTGCAGGGTGGCGAGGTCGATGCGGGCTCGCTCATCGTGATGGGCGAGGACGGTCTGGCCAATGGCGAACTGCTAGAGCCCGGCGCTTATGGCCCGGTCCTGAGCCTGACCCGCCATGGTGGGCGC
This sequence comes from Ruegeria sp. YKSF070, assembly GCF_059612725.1. Taxonomy (NCBI): domain Bacteria; kingdom Pseudomonadati; phylum Pseudomonadota; class Alphaproteobacteria; order Rhodobacterales; family Roseobacteraceae; genus Ruegeria; species Ruegeria sp. YKSF070. The sequence goes on from NZ_JBXWRD010000004.1 coordinate 113,845, forward strand.
GAGATGCTGGGCCTGACCACCGGCAAGGACCCCGAGCCGCCCGCCACCCCCGACCAGCGCGCCCGCGACAAGGACGTGATCGCGCGCGGGCTGGCCCATTGCGCGGCGCAGGGCATCACCGGGCTGCACCTGATGGATGGCAACCGCTATCAGCTCGAACTGCTGACCGAGCTCGAGGCCGAGGGGCGATTGCTCTGCCGCTGCGAGGTGCCGTTCCACATGAAGGGCACCGACCCGCTGGAGAGGATGACGACCGAGGCGCCAGCGATGCGCGCCGCCTATCGCGGCGACAAGGTGCGTTGCAATCACCTGAAAATGTTCATCGACGGCGTGGTCGAAAGCGGCACCGCGCTGATGCTGCGGCCCTATCCGGGCGAGCTGGGTGCCAATGGCAATACCGGCGACGAGGTGTTTACCCAGGAACATTTCACCGCCTGTTGTGTCGAGGCCGACCGGCTGGGCTTTCAGATCGCGGTGCACGCGATCGGCGATGCCGGGGTGCGCCGCACGATCGACGCGCTCGAAGCGGCCCGGCGCGCCAATGGCACGCGCGACAGCCGCCACCGGATCGAACATATCGAGGTGATCCATCCCGACGACATCCCCCGGCTGGCGGAACTGGATATCGTCGCCTCGCTGCAACCGGGCCATGCGCCACGCGGCCATATCTTCCCGCCCGGCGCGGTGGGGCAGTACCTGCATCCCGACCAAATCGCGGGGGCCTATGCATGGCAGACCATCCGCGAAACGGGCGCGCGGGTCGTGTTCTCCACCGACTGGCCGGTGATCCCGGTCGATGTGATGCCCAGCATCCGCGCCGCCATTGCGCCGCTCGATCTCGGCCCGGATTGGCCGGACCAGAGTCAGTCGCTGATGGACACGCTGGCCAGCTACACACGCGACAATGCCTGGGTCGAGTTCAACGAGGCCAGCAAGGGCAGGCTGCAAGCGGGCATGGTGGCCGATATCGCCGTGCTGAGCCACGATCTGACACAGCTGGCCCCTGACGAAATCACACAGGCCGCTGCCATGGTTACGATCATGGACGGCGCCGTCACCTATCGGCGCGAGGCCTGACCGCGTAACCGGGCAGGGGGCTGCCGCGTCCTGCCGCGGCGGCCACCAGACCCGACCCGTCAGTGTTTGCGTGCGCTTGCGTCCGAGGCCACGCGCGGTACCAGCGCCTTGACCAGATGGGTCATGTCGAGCGTGCCCACCGGGGCACCATCGCGCATCACCACATAGCGATGCGAGGTGTCGCCACCGGACCGGGCAATCATGCTTTCCAGCGTATCGTCATAGCCCACCTCGCCATGGGCGTCGGGCGGCACCGGCTGCCCGTCGAGCGGGGTCATGATCGAGCGGACTCGCAGCACCCGGGCCCGGTTGATGTCGCTGACGAAGTCCTCGATATACGGGTCGTTGGGGTTGAGCAGGATATGCTGCGGCTCGCCCTGCTGGACGATATAGCCGTCCTTGAGAATGACCAGGTGATCGGCCAGTTTCAGCGCCTCGTCCAGGTCATGGGTGATAAAGACGATGGTCTTGTGCAGTTCGGTCTGCAATTCCAGCAGCAGGTCCTGCATGTCGGTGCGGATCAGTGGATCGAGCGCCGAGAACGCCTCGTCCATCAGCATGATGGGCGAGTTCGAGGTCAGCGCGCGCGCGATCCCGACCCGCTGCTGCATGCCGCCCGACAGCTGGTGCGGATAGTGATTGCCATAGCCATGCAGCCCGACCCGATCCAGCCATTTGTCGGCCTCGACCAGATAGTCCCGCTTGGCCACGCCGCGCACCTTCAGCGTGGTGCCCGCGTTCTCGGCCACGGTCTTGTGCGGCAGCAAGGCGAATTTCTGGAACACCATCGACATGACCTCGCGGCGCAGGTTGCGCAGCTGTTCCTCGTCATAGGCCAGCACATCCTCGCCATCGACCCGCACCTCGCCCGAGGTGGGCTCGATCAGGCGGTTGAGGTGGCGGATCAGCGTCGACTTGCCCGACCCGGACAGGCCCATGATCACGGTGATCTCGCCCTCGCGCATGTCGACATTGATGTCGCGCAGCCCCAGAACATGGCGGTGCTGTTTCAGCAGATCGGCCTTGGACATGCCGTCCAGCACATGTTTCAGCGCTGCTTTCGGATTGGCCCCGAAAATCTTGTAAAGGTTGCGGATCGAAACCTTGATATTGTCGCTCATTCCCGTGTCCCTCAGTGCTGTTGCGCGGCGTTGACGCGGTTGAGCGCGGCCTTGGTGACCCGGTCGAGGATCACCGCCAGCAGCACGATGCCCAGGCCCGACACAAGGCCGACACCCAGTTCAAGGTTGCGGATGCCGCGCAGGACCAGAACCCCCAGGCCCGGCGCCGAGACCAGCGAGGCGATGACGACCATGGCAAGGCTCATCATGATGGTCTGGTTCACCCCGGCCATGATGTTGGGCAGAGCCAGCGGGATCTGCACGCCGAACAGCTTCTGCCGGTCGGTCATGCCGAAACTGTCGGCGGCCTCGATCACGTCCTTGTCCACCAGCCGGATCCCCAGATCGGTCAGGCGGATGACGGGAACGATGGCGTAAAGGATGATCGCGATGCCGTAGAGCTTGGGCTCGGTCACCGAAAAGAGAAAGATCAGCGGGATCAGATAGACGAACGAGGGGAGCGTCTGGAGCATGTCCAGCACCGGGATGGTCATGCGTTGCAGCCGGTCATTGCGCGACATGGCGATGCCGATGGGCACCCCGAACAGCACGCAGAGAAAGGCGCAGACAAAGATGATCGCCAGCGTCTGCATGGCGTGGTCATAGTGGTCGACAAAGGCCAGGAACACCAGGCACGCCATGACAAAGCCCACCAGCCGCATCGAGCGTGAGGCGAAATAGACCACCAGCGCCAGCAATGGCATCATGATCCACCATGGCGTCGCCTCGAATGTGGCAAGCGCAAATTCCAGCATCCAGCTCAGCGGTTGGGTCAGTGGGTCCAGCACAAAGCGCAGCGCGCCTTTGGCGGCCAGAAAGCCGTCCTCCACTCCCTTGGTCACATCGCGCGACTTGGCAAAGGCGGCGCAGGCCCTGTTCAGCTCATCAAGCGAGGGAAAGGGCAGGTTGAACAGGCTTGTCTCGGTCTTGCCGCCGGCCTTTGCCAGCAGATCGGCCATCGACAGCGTGGCTTCGCCGGATTTGCCGGCATCGCACCACTCGCGCAAGCCAAGGCTGTTGAACAGAAAGTCATAGGTGGCCATGAGAACGAGCCCCTTTCACGGTTGTCTCGGACATATCCCGCATGGTGTCGGGTGCGCGTCTGCCGGTGTCTGAACCGCCGGGCCGTATGGGCAGCCCGGCGGCAGGTGCGGGTTACTTGATCAGGGCGGCCAGCTTCTCGCGGGCGGCGTCATTGACCCAGCCTGCCCAGATGTCCGAGTTGTTGCTCAGGAAATAGACCGCCGCCTCTTCGGCCGAGGCGCCATTGTCGTCTTTCCAGGCCAGCACGGCATTCATGACGTCGATGTCAAAGCTGAGATTGCGCATCAGTTCGGCCACGTCGGGCGCCCGTTCGGTCAGGGCCGAGGTCGCGACGGTCAGCACCGGCGCAGGCGGAAAGTCGGACACGCCCGGATTGGCATTCTCGGCCGACTGGTTGGCCAGGTGTACATCCGCGTCGATATCGCCGATCGAGATCTGGGTCATCGGGTATTTGCCCAGAACCGCGGTCGGCGCCCAGTAATAGCCGAACCACGGGGTCTTGTCCTCGTAGGCAGCCGCGATCGAGGTGGCCAGCGTCTCACCCGAGCCGTGGTCGAAGATTTCCATCTTGTCGCGCATGCCCAGCGCGGTGATCAGGTTGTCGTTGACAATCCGGCAGCCCCAGCCCACCGGGCAGTTGTTGAACCGGCCGCCGACCAGATCGGGGTTGGCCAGGATGTCGGCCACTGTCTTCAGCTCGGGATGCGCCTCGGCCAGATACGAGGGGATCCACCAGCCTTCGAGGCCACCGGGATTGAACACCTCGGCCAGACGCTCGACTTTGCCTTCGGCCTCGAGCTTGAGATAAGGCTCGCCGGCCGAGTTCAGCCAAAGCTCGGTCACGATGTCGGGCTCGCCGTTCTCGGCAAGCGAGGCGACCGAGGTCACGGTGGCCGAGGGCACCAGTTCTACGGTGCAGCCATAGCCCTGTTCCATCAGGAACTTGGCGGTATGGGTGATGATCTGGGACGAGGGCCAGTTCATCTCGGTCAGCGAGACCTCGCCGCATTCGGCCCAAACGGCCGAAGCAGAGGTCATCGCCGCGACAGCGATGACGCTTCTGGCCAGAGTGAAGGGATTGTTCATGGTCTTCTCCTGTTGGTGATTTGTTTTTTGCCGTCCCTGGCCTTGTCTAAGTGCGGGTTTCGGGACGTTTACACCCGCATCGAGGCTAGTGAGTGGAGAACCTCAAGGCAATTTGAAACAACTGAAAGAAATTACAGATTTTCTGAAGTACCTTCTCCACCCCGCACCCCCGTATACGCAATGGGTGGCGACTTGTGGGTCAGGGGCAAACGGACCGCTCACCGCAAGATCACCAACTCGGTCGCCGCGCGGGTGCTCAGCAATCGGGCGGGCCCGTCGGTCACTACGATGTTCTCTTCATGCACCATCATCAGCCCATTGCCGTAGCTGAGCGAGGGTTCGATGGTCAGGACCATGTTCTCTTGCAACACGGTGGTGTCGAAAGCCGCGTGCGAGGGTTGTTCGGTCAGTTGCATGCCCAGCCCGTGCCCCAGCCGTCCGATATCGCCACCGCTGTCATCCAGCTCGGCAATGACCGCGGACATGGCCTGGAACAGGTCGCGGCAGGTGGCGCCGGGGCGGGCGGCGTCGATCCCGGCCTGAGTTGCGCGCCACAGCACGTCATAGGCCCGCCGCGCCGCATCATCGGCCCGCCCAATCGCCCAGTTGCGGTCGAAATCGCAGAAATACCCGTCCCAGGTGCAGCCTGTGTCCAGCATCAGCACATCGCCCGCCCGCAGCGGCTGCTGCGTCGGGGGCGAGATCACATCCGCATAGCCGCCCTGATCGGCGGCGCCCACCACATAGGGCGCGTCGTCCGCGCCCAGCCCGATTGCCGCGCGGCGGAACTCGCGGAACACGGCGTCCAGCGGCATCCCCTCGGACACGAAATCCGGCACCGCGCCGAACGTGGCGGAGCCGATGGCGCAGATATGCGCCAGCTTCTCGATCTCGGCAGGGGTCTTGACCATGCGCAGCCCCTGCACCAGGCCGGTGGCATCGGCGATCTCGATGCCGGGCAGGGCGGCCAGCAGGCGCTCCCAGTCGCCCAGCGGCATTCTGAGCAGCGTCTCGTGCCCTTTCATCACGCCCAAACGCGCGCCACGCGCGGCCAGCGGCGACAACAGCTCGGTCAACAGGCTGATCCCGTCATCCTGCGGCTGCGGCGCGGGCCAGGTGCGCACATCGTCCAGCCAGCCGCGCCGCATCAACTCGGCGCCGATCTCGGGGATCACCGCGACCGGTTTGCCGCTGGCGGGTACGAACAGGAACCAGGGCCGCGTCGGGCTCTGCCAGAACAGGCTGTGGAACCCGCTGAAATAGCGCAACTCGGGTTCGGTCATCAGCAGCAGACCGTCCAGTCCCTGCGCCGCCATCTTCTCTTGCGCCCGCGCCGTGCGGGCCTCGAATTCTGCGGGGGTGAAACCACGCATTGGATTGTCAGCCATGGGTAAAACCTCCGACAATGGCTCGGGCCGAAAACTCCGCCAGTTCTCCGCGCCAGAACTGGCGACCGAAACAGAATGGGCGCCCGGATGCGTCCCGGATCACTTGGGTCAGTTCGATCCCCGACTGACTTTGCGCCAGTCCCAGCAACCGGGTCTCTTCGGGCTGGGCGCCGCGCATCCGGATCATGATATCCCCGGTATGTGCCACCAGATCGTATCGCGACTCGAGCAGGCGGGTGGTGGATTGATGCAGGTCGTGGGACAGGAAATCGGGGCACCGTCCGGCATCCACATATTCCGTCTCGACAAAGATCGCGTGCCCGTCCTGGCGGAACAGGCGGGTGTATTCATGGATCGCGGCACCCGGTTCCAGCTCCAGCCGTGCGGCCAGTGCGGCGTCGGCCTGGCCCTCCTGCGCCCGGATCACTTCGATTCCCAGCGCGGTACCCCGGCTTTCGGCATTGGCGACAAAGCTGACCATGTTCGAGACGTCATAGCTGACCCGCTTGGGCGAGACGAAGCGCCCGCGCCGGTCCGCGCTGTAAACCAGCCCCTCGGCCTCGAGCGCATCAAGCGCGCGCCGCGCGGTCATCCGGCTGATGCCGGTCTCTTCGGCGATGCGCCGTTCCGAGGGCAGGGCGGCATGTTCCGACAAGCTGCCATTGGCGATCCGCCGCTTGATGTCCTGAACAATCTGCTGAAAGCGCGGGGTTTCGCGCGATGATCCTGTTCGGAGCTGATCGGGTGTTGCGTCGTTCATCTGATTCCCACGATTTTCATCAAGGGTAATTGGTATATACCAGATCGAGCAAGGAAAATTTTTTCACTTGACTGAGCAGGCAGACTCGCCGTTACATCACTTTAATCTGGTATATACCAATTAGGGCCGATTGAACGGGAACTGGATGCGTCCCGGGGCAGGCCTTCGGACACCTGGCACCGAAATATTGCCGACAAGATCAACCCCGGCGCGGTCGGGCCAACAAGGGAGGAAAGTGGATGGGACTGTTGTCACAGGAACAGAAGGACGCGTTCTGGCGCGATGGCGTACTGGTTGTCGAAGATGCGGTTTCTCCTGATGAACTGGCCGCGCTCAGGGCCGAGTTCGCGGGTTGGGTAGAGGAAAGCCGCGCCCATGCCGACGACTACGGCGAGACGCTGGACGGTCGCGCACGGTTCGACCTGCAACCGGGCCACAGCGCCGACAAGCCCGCCCTGCGCCGCATCCAGTCGCCCGAAGAGGTCTCGGAGGTCTACGCCGACACCATGCGCAAGGCGCGCACGGTGGATTACTGCGCCGAGCTGATCGGACCCGGCGTGCGCTTTCATCATGGCAAGGTGAACTCGAAACTGCCGGGATCGGCGACCCAGGTGAAATGGCACCAGGATTTCCCGTTCGAGCCGATGACCAATGACGACATGATCACCTGTCTGTTGTTCCTCGACGATGTGACGCTGGAAAACGGCCCGCTCGAGGTGATCCCGGGCAGCCACAAGGGGCCGATCCATTCGCATTGGCACAACGGCGTGTTCACCGGCGCGGTGGATGACGCGATTGTCGAGGCAGAGCGCGACAGGATCGTCAGATGCACCGGCAAGGCGGGGTCCGTCTGCTTGATGCATGCCAGCCTGCTGCACGGCTCGGCGCCGAACCTGTCGGACCAGCCGCGCACGCTGTATATCACCACTTATTATGCCGAGGACGCGATCGAGCTGAGCCCCAACCACCTGCCCAGCCGGTTCACCCATGAACTGGTGCGCGGCGAGGCCTCGGGCCGGGTGCGCTGCACCGCCTATCAGATGGAGCTTCCGGCGGTGCCCAAGGGGACGTCCTTCTTTGCGCAACAAGAGGGGTCGGATGGTGCCGGCGCCGGGGCGATGATGTAGCCATGCAAAACGCAGCGTCCTCCCCCCCGACGGTCATTGAAACGCTTGCGTTCGAAACCGATGCCGGGCTTGGCCAGCGGGCCCGGATCGGTCTGATCGTGTTGCAGACCGATCAGACCATCGAGCACGAGTTCGCCCACCTGTTCGGGGGGGAGGGCGTTGCGCTCTATCATGCCCGAATTCCCAACGCGATGGAGGTCTCGCCCGAGACCCTGCGCCAGATGCAGGTCGATCTGCCGCGCACGGCCGAGCTGTTGCCTGCCTCGTTTGGATTTGACGCCATCGGCTATGCCTGTACTTCGGGCGCCACGATGATCGGCGAGGCCCGCGTGGACGAGATGATCCGCGCGGTACATCCCGGCGCCGGCACCTCGAACCCGCTCACCGCCTGCAAGGCGGCGCTCTCTGCGCTGGGCCTGAGCCGGATCGCGCTGCTGACGCCCTATCCGCCCGAGGTGACGCTGGAAATGCAGGCCAATCTGCGCGCCTCGGGGTTCGAAACCGTGGCGGTTGCCTCGTTCAACCAGTCCGACGATTTCACCGTGGCCCGGATCTCGGCGCAGAGCATTCTTGATGCCGTCGCGACCATCGGCGCGCGTGACGAGGTGGAGGGTGTGTTCGTCTCCTGCACCAGCCTGCGCGCTCTCGACGTGATCGCCGAGGCCGAGGCGCGGATTGGCAAACCGGTGATCGCCTCGAACCAGGTTCTGGCCTGGCACCTGATGCGGCTGGCGGGGCTTGACGGCGTGCCAGAGGGCGCCGGTCGCCTGTTCGCGACCGGCTGACCCACCGCACCCAATCCCCGAATTCAAGACAGGATCAAGCAAATGACCACTCCGCTTCCCGACAGGGCCCGCGTTGTCATCATCGGCGGCGGCATCATGGGCTGCTCGGTGGCCTATCACCTGGCCAAGAACGGTTGGAGCGATGTCGTGCTGCTGGAACGCAAGACCCTGACCAGCGGCACCACCTGGCACGCGGCGGGGCTGGTCGGGCAATTGCAGGGCAGCCATGCCACCACCGCCTTTGCCAGCTATGGCGTTGAATTGTTGCAAGAGATCGAGGCGGAAACCGGACAGAACCCCGGTTTCCGCCAATCGGGTTCGATATCCATCGCGCTGAATGACGAACGCATGGCCGAGCTGAAGCGCAAGGCCGATTTCGCGCGCCTTTTCGGGGTAGAGGCGCATTACATGGAGACGGCCGAGATCGCCGAGCGCTGGCCGTTGATGAACTCCGATGGCGTGCTGGGCGGCATCCACATGCCCTCGGACGGGTCGGCCAATCCGGTCGACCTGACCCAGGCGCTGGCGCGTGGCGCGCGCAAATACGGCGCCACGATCCGCGAGAATGTGAAGGCCGAGGAGGTGCTGACCGCCAATGGCCGCGTGACCGGCGTGCGCACGGATCACGGCACGATCACCGCCGATTTCGTGGTCAACTGTGGTGGCATGTGGGCGCGCGAGTTGGGGCGTCAGAACGGTGTCGGCGTGCCTCTGCACGCCTGCGAGCATTATTATCTGGTCACCGAGCCGATCCCGGACCTGCCTGCCGACCTGCCAGTGCTGCGCTCTTACTGCGACGGCACCTATTGGAAAGAGGACGCAGGCAAGCTGCTGTTTGGTTTCGCGCATTTCCAGGCCAAACCCTGGGCCACCGGCGGCATCCCCGAGAGTTTCGAGTTCGACAGTCTCCCCTTCGTCGAGGATGACGTGATGGAGGTGCTGGAACTTGCCATGAACCGGGTGCCCATCCTGCAAGAGACGGGTATTCGCACCTTCTTCAACGGCCCTGAAAGCTATTCCCATGATGGCCGCTTCACCCTGGGCGAAGCCCCCGATCTGAAGGGGTATTTCGTGCTGGCCGGGGTCAACTCGACCGGCATCCAGTCAGGGTCGGGCGCGGGCCGGGCGGTGGCCGACTGGATCATGGCGGGCCATCCCACCATGGACCTTTCCGAGATGGACCCGGCCCGGATCGAGGACTGGCAGGCGCGCGACCCCTATCTGCGGGAACGCTGCCCGGAAACGCTGGTGCTGACCTATGCGATGCACTGGCCCGGACGGCAGCGGCAATCCGCGCGGGGCCTGCGACGCACGCCCTTTTACCACGTGATGAAGGCCCATGGCGCCGCCTATGCCGAGGTGCAGGGCTGGGAGCGTCCGGGCTGGTTCGCCCCCGCTGGCGTCGCGCCGATCTATCACCATTCCTTCTTTCGCCCCGGCTGGTTCGACCATGCACAGGCCGAACAGCGCGCGGTGCGCGGCGCGGCGGGCCTTATCGACTATTCCATGCTGGGCAAGCTGATGGTCGAGGGGCGCGACGCCGAGACGTTTCTGCAACGCGCCTGCACCAACGACATGTCCCTGCCGGTGGGGCGGGTGGCCTATACGCTGATGCTGAACGCGCGCGGCGGCATCGAAAGCGACGTTACCGTTGCCCGCCATGGTCCCGACAGTTTCATGGTGATGAGCGCGATCTCGCATACCCGGCGCGACCGCGACCACCTGCGCAAGTTGATCCAGCCGGATGAGGATGTGCGCCTGCGCGATGTCACCCCGTCCTTTGGGGTGCTCTCGCTCTGCGGTCCGAAATCGCGCGCGGTTCTGGCGGCGGTGTCGGATGCAGACCTGTCGGATGCGGCTTTCCCGTTCAACAGTCTTGCCCATTTCCACATCGGCCATGCCCCGGTCTTTGCCCAGCGTCTGTCCTATACCGGCGATCTGGGGTGGGAGATCTTCGTCACCCCCGATTTCGCCGAACATGTGTTTGAGACGCTGATGGAGGCCGGCACCCCCCTTGGCTTGCGTCTGGTGGGCGGCGAGGCCCTGAACGCGCTGCGGATCGAGGCGGGTTTTGTCCATTGGGGCCATGATATGGCCTATACCGAGGCGCCGCATCAGGTCGGGCTGGGCTTTGTCTGCAAACCTGACAAGGCGGTCCCCTTTGTCGGGCGCGATGCCTGTCTTGAGCGCAAGGCCGGGGGCGCGGGTCCGTTCCTCTGTTCGGTCCGGCTGGCCGAGGGCGACGCGCTGCTGCACCATAACGAGCCGGTCCTGATGGGCGATACCGTTGCGGGGTTTGTCACCAGTGCCGCCTTCAGTGCCCAGACCGGCACCGCCATCGGGTTGGCCATGGTCTCGCCGCCCGAGGTTGGCGGGCGCCGCGATCTCGAACAGCGGGCCTGTTCGGTTCTGGTCGAAGGGCGCCGGATACCGGCGACGCTAAGCTTGAGGCCGCTGATGGGGTCGGGGTAAGCGCGCCACCCTCGGGGCGGGCTGTCGGTTGTGCGGCTATCCGGGCCGCCCCGGCATCACAAACCCCTCGGCATTCGCCTCGCGGGCCCCCAGCAGGATCGACCGGGCCCGCTGGTCGAGTTTGGCCGAGTTGATGTCATATCGCCCGACCTGGCGCATTGCGTCGCGCAACGAGGTGAAATCGTTCAGGTAGCGCCACACCACCGGAGAGGTGAAGGGCAGTCTCTGCCGGCTGCTGATTCCGAATGTCGTGCCGCGCAGATATTGCAGCTGCCCCCGCCCGACGGGATGGAGCACCGTTTCGACCAGGGCATCCCGCGCCAACCGTTGATATTCCATCACGAAGATGCGATTGCCCAGCATCGCCACGCGCCCGTCGTATTTCGACAGGTACAGGCTGCCGTCGTCGGGGTCGATCGAACGTTCCAGCGAGCGGCTGCGCACCAGCCCCTCGTGTTCGTCCAGGCAGACCAGCGCGCAGACGATCGAGTTTTCCCAGGTCTGGGTCAGGAAATAGCTGAGGTAATAGCCCAGATACCGGCGCAGCGGCAGGGTCTGACCGCGAAAGGCGGAAAAGAAGCCGCCCCCGTCCGGACGCTGCATCTGCGGGCCGGCCAGCTTGCCAGCGACTGACGGATGCGCCTCGAATTCCTCGGTCGGCAGCAGGAACTCTGCCTGTCTGACCCCGAAATGCACGGCGATCTTGCGCATGTTGGCGGGCGATGGCCGCGCCGCGCCGCTTAGGTATTTACTGAATTGCTGGCGATTCACCCCGATCCGGCGGCAAAGCTCGGAAACCGAAGATTCGGTCGAGCACAACAGTCTGAGATTGGTCGCAAAGCTGTCGGTCTCCATTCCCGCGAACTCCCTTCGGGTTTTAGGCCAGTTTATTGAGCGATTTGTATGCTGAACAGCATAAAGTCGCGTCAGATCGCGTCTGCCCGCTCAATTGCGCGAAATTCCGGCTTGGCGTCTCAATCGCTCCGACTCCGCCGCAGAACCGGCGCGATATCTTGACAGGGAGACAAGAGATGAACGGAGCCAACATTTCCTGGACACGTGTCGGGTTGCCCCGCCGGTCCTTTCTGAAAGGCGCCAGCGCGCTAGGCGGTCTGGCGGCGGCGGGGTTGTTGCCGGCGCGTCCGGCGCAGGCATCGGGCGGGGTGCTCAGAACCCGCACTTATGCCGATATCCGCTCGATGGACCCGGCCTTCAGCCAGGGCGTGGTGGACGAGGAGATCCACGCCGCGATCTACAACAAGCTGATCCAGTACAAGCCGGGCCGCGAATGGGGCTGGCAACTGGATGCCGCCGCGATGATCGAACAGGCGGACGACACCCATATCAACTTTGCCCTGCGCGACGATATCGGGTTCACCAATGGGTTTGGCGCGATGACCGCCGAGGACGTCAAGTTCTCGTTCGAGCGGATCATCGACGATACGCTGGAATCGACGAACAAGCCCGACTGGGGGCCGCTCAGCCATGTCGAGGTGACGGGCGAGCGGACCGGCACCATCGTGCTGAAGAACGCGTTCCAGCCGCTGTGGTCGATCACGCTGCCGTATATCGCGGGCAATATCGTGTCCAAGGCCGCGTTTGACAGCGTCGGCGGCAAGATCGACACCCAGCCAGTGGCGACCTCGGGCCCCTATCTGCATGCGGGCTGGGAGCCGAAGCAGAAAACTACCCTTCGCCGCAACCCCGACTGGAAGGGCGACCCGGCCGCGTTCGACGAGATCCAGATCTACCACATCGACGATGAGAAGGCCGCCGAGATCGCGTTCGAGGCGGGCGAGATCGACTTTACCCGCGTCAGCCTGGACAGTGTCGAGCGGCTGAAGTCGAACCCGATCGCGGGGGCGACGCTGGAGGAGTTCCCGTCGCTCTACTATGTCTGGGTGGGGATGAATCTGGACAATCCGAAGCTGGGCAATCTGAAACTGCGGCAGGCGATCCAGCATGCGATTGACGTGCCGATGATCATGGCGGCAGCTTATTTCGGAGCGGCGGAACCGTCGACCGGGATCATCGCGCCGGGCCTGGCCGGACATCGCGACGCGCCGCTGACCGGTGTGGCGGCGGATCTGGACAAGGCGCAGGCGCTGATGGCCGAGTCAGGCGAGGCCGGGGTTTCGCTGGCCATCGACGTGCTGAACAAATCGGCAAACGTGACGGCGGCGCAGATCATCCAGGCCAATCTGGCGGCCATCGGCGTAACGCTGGAAATCCGTCTGCACGAGGGCGCGACCTTCTGGGAGCTGGGGTCGAACGAGGATCTGGAACTGGTGCTGAACCGTTATTCGATGACGCCGGATCCGTATTACGCGACCTCGTGGTTCATTACCGAGCAGGCGGGCGTGTGGAACTGGGAGCGGTTCCGGTCGGAAGAGTTCGACAAGCTGCATCTGGCGGCGCAGTCCGAGGGCGACCCGGCCGCGCGCGCGGCGATGTATGCCCGCGCACAGGACCTGATGGAGGAAAGTGGCGCCTACAAGTTCCTGACCCACGAGGCGACGCCGGTGATCCATCGCGACACTGTCACCCCGGCGCTGCGTCCCGATGGGCTGCCTCTGTACCGCTATTTCGGCACGGCCTGAGACCTCTCCCTGAGGCCGTTGGGGGCGCAGGTCAGAGCTGTGCCCCCTTCGTTTCCCTGAAAGACGGGGTACCCAATGCTGTCCTTCATCTTCAAACGGATCGGGCTGGCGGCGGTGATCACGGTTCTGGCCGTGTCCTCGCTGTTCCTGATCGTGCACATGATCCCCGGCGATCCGGTGTCCACCATGCTGGGGCCGCGCGCCACGCCCGAGATGCGGGAGGCACTTGAGGCACGGATGGGGCTGGACCGGCCGCTGATCGTCCAGATCGGTCTGTTCTTTGCCAACATGCTGCGCGGCGATCTGGGGATGGATGTGTTTTCCAACCGGCCCGTCACAGAGATCGTGCTGGGGCAGGTACCTTTTACGCTGACATTGATCCTGTTCTCGATCGGCTGGTCCGCGGTTCTGGGGATCGCGCTTGGCTGTTATTCGGCGGTGAACCGCAATTCGCTGGGCGACCGGCTGACCGGTATCCTGTCGGTTTCGGTGATCGCGGTGCCTGCCTTTGTGGTGGCGCTCTATTCGCTTCTGATCTTCGCGGTGAAACTGCAATGGTTCCCGGCCATCGGGGCGGGTGATGCGGGCGACTGGGGCGATCAGCTGCACCATCTGGTGTTGCCGAGCCTGGCCATCGGCCTCAGCTGGGTGGGCTATATCGCACGCCTGGTGCGGGCCTCGATGCTGGAGGTGATGGGCGAAGGCCATATCCGCACCGCGCGCGCCTTTGGCCTGCCCGAGCGGCGGATCGTGTTCGGCTATGCGCTGCGGCTGGCCATCCTGCCCACGGTCACGGTGATCGGGGTCGGCATGGGGTTCCTGCTGTCGGCGGCGGTGTTCACCGAGATCGTGTTCTCGCGCCCCGGCCTGGGCAAGCTGGTGATCGACAGTATCACCACCCGCAACTACCCTGTGGTGATGGGCTCGGTCCTGTTTTCCACCCTGATCTTTGTCGCCTCGACCACGCTGGCCGACATCGTCAACGCCATTCTGGATCCGCGGATCCGGGCCGGGAAATGAGGGCAGGGACATGACCGATACAACGATGCCAAAGCCCCGGTCCGAACTGGGTGAAATCCTCTACCACCTTGTGCGCGACCCGCTGGGGCTGACCGGGCTGGTGATCGTGGTGCTGATCCTCGCTTCGGCCATCTTTGCACCCTGGATCGCACCCTATGACCCGATTGCGCTCAATGTGCCGGACCGGTTGCAGGGACCGGGTGCGGCGCATCTGATGGGCACCGACCAGTTGGGGCGCGACACGTTTTCCCGGGTGATCTGGGGCGGGCGCGTGGCCTTGCAGGTGGCACTGCCGACCATTGGCGGGGCGATTTTCTTCGGCCTGCTGCTGGGGATGATCGCGGGCTATGGACCGAAATGGCTCGACAACCTGATCGTGCTCTTGTTCGACACCATCCGGTCGTTTCCGACCGTGATGTTCGCGCTGGCGGTGGTGGCGCTGGTGGGGCCAAGCCTGAACACGGTGATCGTTGTGATCATGGTGACCTCGATCCCCACCTATGGGCGGGTGGTGCGCACCCTGACCCAGTCGCTGAAAGAAGCCGAATTCATCACCGCCGAGAAATCGCTGGGTGCCTCGACGCCCCGGATCATGGCGGTGCATATCCTGCCCAACGTGCTGGGGCCGCTGGCGGTACTCGCGGCGATGGATATCCCGACCGTGGTGGGGCTTGAGGCTGGCCTGTCCTTTCTGGGCATGGGGGTGAAGCCGCCGACGCCGTCCTGGGGTTCGTTGCTCAATGACGGTTACAACCTCATCCGCAACACGCCGTGGCTGATCATCGCGGGGGGCATTCCGCTCATTCTGACCACCATCGGCTTTACCTTTCTGGGCGAGGCGCTGCGCGATGTGGTCGACCCGAAACTGCGTGGCAAGGGGGGCAAGTGATGGCCGTTCTCGATATTCAGGGCCTCTCGGTCAGCTATGCCACCCCGCGCGGAGAGCTGAAGGCGCTGCGCGATGTGTCCATGACCGTGCCCGAAGGCAAGATCGTCGGCATCGTCGGAGAATCCGGCTGCGGCAAGTCCACGCTGATCTCGGCGATCATCCGGCTGATGGCACCCAATGCGCGGGTCGGCGCGGGCGAGGTTCGGTTCCAGGGCCGTGACCTGCTGGCCGAGACCGAAGCGCAGATGCGCGGCCTGCGCGGCACCGAGATTTCAATGGTCTTTCAGGACCCGATGCAGACCCACAACCCTGTGCTGACGGTCGGGCGCCAGATGATGGACATCCAGTATCGCGACCGGCTGACAAAGGCCGAAAAGCGCAAGCGCGCGACCGAGATGCTGGCGCTGGTGGGCATCCCGGACGCGCAGGCGCGGCTGAACCAGTACCCGTTCGAATTTTCCGGCGGCATGCGCCAGCGCATCGCCATTGCCATGGCGCTGATGGCGAAACCGTCCCTGTTGATCGCCGACGAGCCGACCACGGCGCTGGACGCGACGCTGGAGGTGCAGATCATCGAGCGGTTGCGGGACTTGCAGGACGAGATCGGCTGTGGGGTGCTGTTCATCTCGCACCATCTGGGGGTGATTGCCGAGCTGTGCGACGCGGTGGTGGTGATGTATGCGGGCGAGGTGGTCGAGACCGGTTCGGTGCGCGATGTGTTTCACCAGCCGGCCCATCCCTATACGCGGGCGCTGCTGGAATGTGATCCGGGTCATATCAAGGTCAGGACCCGCAACCTGCCGACCATTCCCGGCAATATCCCCGATCTGGTCAACCTGCCGGGCGGCTGCATCTTTGCCGAGCGCTGTTCGCAGCGACACGCTGCCTGTGCGGCGCGGCCCGCGATGGCGGATGTCACGGGCGGGCATCGGGCGGCCTGTCATCTTGTCGGGGCGGGGGTGACCGCATGAATGCGCTTCTGGAAATCAACGACGTCGTGGTCCGGTTCGGCCTGCGCGGAGGCCTCTTCCGCAGCGCTGGCAGCATCGAGGCGGTCTCGGGCGTCAGTCTGAAGATCGAAGAGGGCCGCACCTATGGCATCGTTGGCGAAAGCGGTTCGGGCAAGACCACGCTGGCGCGCGCCGTGGCCGGACTGCACCATGCCAGCGAAGGTTCGATTCTCTATCGCGGACAAGAGCTGCGTGACCTGCCCGAGGCGCAGTTTCGCAAGCTGCGCCGTGAAATCGTGATGATGTTCCAGGATCCGATCGGCTCGCTGTCTCCGCGTTTGTCGATCAAGTCGCTGATTACCGAGCCGTTCCGCATTCAGGGCATGACGGATCGTGATCTGGATGCCGAGGCAAGGCGCCTGTTGGCCATGGTCGGCCTGCCGCCCGAATTCGCGTCGCGCTATCCCTATCAGATTTCCGGCGGTCAGGCGCGGCGGGTGGGCGTGGCGCGGGCGCTGGCGCTGAACCCGAAACTGCTGATCGCGGATGAACCGACGGCAGGTCTCGATGTGTCGATCCAGGGCGAGATGCTGAACCTGCTGGCCCGGCTTCAGGACGAGTTGGGGCTGGCGATCATGATCATCACCCACAACCTGAACGTGGTCCGCCACATCACCGACAGGGTGGGCATCATGTATCTGGGCAAGCTGGTCGAGGAGGGCGAGACCGAGGCGGTGTTCTCGGCGCCGCAGCACCCCTATACGCTGGCGCTGCTGGCCGCGAATCCCGAACCCGATCCCGATGCGCAGCTGATGCGCATCGCGTTGCAGGGAGAGCCGCCCAGTATCCTGCGGCGGCCTGCCGGGTGCGAGTTCCATACCCGTTGTCCCTTTGTCCAACCGCGCTGCGCGACCGAGGTCCCGGCATGGCAGGAGGGCGCAAGCGCTGCTCATCGTTGTCATTTCCCCGGCGCATGGGCGCAGCAGACGGTTCCCGGATGACTGCCATCCCCTCTGCGGGCGGGGGCACAGCCTTGCCGCCCTGGCCAATCTGAGCGACAACCCGTCGGGCGGTTCCAAAACGAGCGGGGCCCGCGCGGCGCGCGAAACCTGGCGGCAGATCCGGCGTTCCCGCCGCAGCGCTGCCGCAACCGGAGAACATCACGCATGAGCTATGCAATCTATGTCGGCAAATCCCACAGCCGGACCGGCCATGCCTGGCTGGCCGGATACGGAGATGAACCTTCGTCCCACTGGCTTGAGATCGTGGCAGCGGCGGAGCACCCCGAGGGCGCCACCATCGAGGTGGGCGTCGGACCCGAAGCCGACATGCCGGGCCGCAGGATCGCGGTGCCACAGGCGGCCCGGACGCAAGCGCACATGCGGGTCAGCTATTCCTATTATCTGGGCGTGCCCGCGCCGATCACCAATGGCGGCGTGAATGCCGCCGGTGTCGCGGTGCGCGACGTCTGGTCGACCTCGCGGCAGGAACTGCGGGACATGACCCCCGGGGATCAGGCCGGGTTCACCTATAGCGATCTCGCCCGCACCGTGCTTGAGCGCGCCACCAGCGCGCGGGACGCGGTCACGCTCTGCGCCGCGCTGATCGCGGACCATGGCGAGGCGACCTATGGCGGCAATTCCCATATCTTCGCCGATGCCGACGAGGCCTGGGTGATGATCCAGTTCGCCGGCGGGAAGGGGCTGTGGGTGGCCGAGCGGCTTGGCCCCGACAGCATCCGCGCCTCGCGCCCCGGCTATGTGCTCGAGGTGCCGGTGTCCGAGCCTGATCACCCCGATTTCCTGTGGTCGCCGAATTTCGTCAGCTTTGCGCGTGAACAGGGCTGGTACGAGGCCGGGCCGTTCGACGCCAACGCGGTCTATGGCGACGGCAAGGGGCGCTGGGACGGGATCCGCTGGATCGAGGGTGAGATGCAGGCCCGCGCCACCCGGCCCGGCAAGATCGGTCTGGAGGACATGATCTGGGCCGTGCGCACCGAGAAGCTGACCGGCGACACGGCGGGTTATGGCCAGGTCGTGCCGCTGCGTCGCGTCGCGGACCCGGCGCTGATCTGCATGTGGCATGCGGCCTGCGGGGCGCTGGCGGCGCCGTTCTCTCCGGTCTTTCTGGGTCAGGAGGCGATCCCGCCGGAATACGGGCCGCACCGCTATCTGACCACCGGCGAGTCGCACCGGTTCCTGGATTTGCGCAAGGCGGTCAGCGGCGGCCACGACACCGTGTCGCTGGTGCCGCAGATCAACGAGACCAGCGTCGGCGCCTTTCAGGACTGCAAACGCCTGATGTATCTGATGCAGTTGCTGGGTGAGGCCGCGCTTGCGCCGGTGCATCAGGCCTTTGACCGGCGCGAGGCGCGGCTGTCCGAGTTGACTCAGGCGCATTTGCGTGTGGCCGGGGCCGCGCTCGACGCCGGTCATCGGGCCGAGGCGATCGCGGTCCTGTCGGCCTTTTCCAACGGCCAACTGACCGCGGCGCTGGCGCTAGTGCGCGATCTTGCGGCGGGCCTGTCCGTGCAGGCCTCGGGCTTGCCCCGGGCGGCTCAGCCCGGCACGCCGGCGACCTTCAAACAGATCTGGTAGCGGCACGGCGGCGCCTGCCGCCATCCCCGCCGCTCAGGTCCTGTCGTCGTCGATCAGCGGGCTGGGTCTGGCAAAGCGTTCGAGCTGCGCCTGATCGATGATGGTGATCCGGTTGCCCTCGACCAGCACGCCATAGGGCTGAAGGCTCTTGAATGACCGGCTCAGGTTCTCGGGGGTCATGCCCAGAAGCGAGGCCAAACGCCATTTTTCGAAGGGGAGGTCGAATTGGGTCGCCCCGTCGCAGCGGCCTTGCTGACGCAACAGGTAATTGGCCAGCCGTTCCAGCGAGGATCTGAGCTTGAGATCCTTCATCGTCTTGACCTTGCGACGATAGGCCTGGGCCAGTTCCCGGACGATGGCGCGGGCAAACGCGGGATCGGTGTCAAAGACGTTACGCACATCCTGGCTGGGGATCAGGGCGATCCGGCTTTTTTCCAGTGTGCGCGCCGACATCAGGTAGGGGGCGTCCCGCACCGTGGCCGCAAGGATGAAGGTCGAGATCGGTCGCACCGTCGCCAGGCTGCTCTCGCGGTTGTTCCAGCCCGAAAACAGATCGACCGAGCCGGACAGCACGATATGCAGGAAATCGCTGGGCTCGCCCTCGGTGATCAATTCGATCTGAGGCGGGAAATTCTGCACATAGGCGCCGCGCATGAGCGACAGGAAATGCTCATCCGACATGTCCTCGAACAGGTGAAGTCCCCGGATGTCCGGGTAATCCGACTCGGGCATACCTAGGCGCATCTGCATCCACCTCTTGATAAATATCAATATCTCGATTGATAAGAATCAATCATTTGATTGATCCACGTCCCCTTACCCCTTGATACCTCGTATGTCGTAGCATGACAAATTTCTTCAAGCCATTTATTTTGCAGCATTTTTTGGAACACTTGATCTGAATCAAGCAATCTGACCACAAAGAGGCGCCCTCTGCCCCCAGCCAAAGCAGTCCGCCATGCGCAGACTGTCAGAGACTGGAGGGACAGCCGATGGAGCTACAGAACAAGGCCACAGCGCTGTGGTCGAATTTCTTCAACGTGAAGATGGTGCAGATCAGAACGTTCCACATGACGTGGTTCGCATTCTTTTCCTGCTTCTTCGCATGGTTCGGCATCGCGCCGCTGATGAGCGTGGTGCGCGACGAACTGCAACTGACCAAGGACCAGATCGGTTGGGCGATCATTGGTTCGGTCGCGATCACGGTGTTTGCCCGGTTCTTCATCGGCTGGCTCTGTGACCGCATCGGGCCGCGCAAGGCCTATACCTGGCTGCTGCTGCTTGGTGCCTTTCCGGTGATGGGGATCGGGCTCAGCTGGAACTTTGAATCCTTCCTGCTGTTCCGGGTCATGATCGGCGGCATCGGGGCGGCTTTTGTCATCACGCAATACCATACGACGGTGATGTTCGCCCCGAACGTGGTGGGGCAGGCCAATGCGACCTCGGCGGGCTGGGGCAACCTGGGTGGCGGTGTCACGCAGTTTGTCATGCCGCTGCTGTTCTCGGTCTTCGTCGTGGGCTTCGGCTTTTCCGAGGCGATGGGCTGGCGGCTGGCCATGGTCGTGGTGGGTGTCATCATCTTCCTCGTGGGGATCGCTTATTACTTCCTGACCCAGGACGCGCCCGACGGGAATTTCGACGACCTGCGCGCGCAGGGCCGGATGGAAGAGAAGAAGAACGTCACCGGCAACTACATGCAGGCGCTGAAGGACCCGCGTGTCTGGGTGCTGTTCGTCATCTATGGGGCCTGTTTCGGCATCGAACTGACGGTAAACAACGTCGCCGCGCTCTATTTCTTCGACTATTTCGACCTGAGCCTTGTGACCGCCGGTTTCGTTGCCGCCTCGTTCGGCCTGATGAATATCTTCGCCCGCACGCTGGGCGGCCTGTTCGGCGACAACTTCGGATCGCTCTGGGGCCTCAAGGGCCGGGCCTTCTGGCTGTTTGTCTGCATCCTGTTCGAAGGCATCGCGCTGATGATCTTCAGCCAGATGCAGGTCCTGTTCCTGGCCCTTCCGGCGCTGATCGTCTTCTCGCTGTTCACGCAGATGGCCGAGGGCGCGACCTATTCCGTGGTCCCTTTCGTCAACAAGAAGGCGCTGGGCGCGGTGGCCGGTGTGGTGGGCGCGGGCGGCAATGCCGGTGCGGTTCTGGCGGGCTTCCTGTTCAAGAACATGGTGGACTGGTCCGAAGCCTTCCTGATCCTCGGCATCGTGGTGAGCTGCGCCTCGTTCCTGGCCTTCTTCGTCCGCTTCTCGACCAGGCAGGAAGATGAAGAGCGCGCCAATTTCGCCGCCGCCAATATCGAGAACCTGCGCCGCCGCGCCGAAAAGGCCAATGCGGAGCTCGAAGAGGGTCTTGCCGCGATTGCACGCAAGAACGGCGGCGTCCAGCCGGCCCAATGAAACAGCGCCGCCCGCACGGGGTGCGGGCGGCCAAACACAGACACGCCATAGCGGAGGAACCACCCATGGCAACCACAACAGCACAGGCCGCCCAGCAGGGCCACACCCTGATCGACTGGCGCCCCGAAGACCCGCAGTTCTGGAAGGACCGCGGCCATGCGGTCGCAACGCGCAACCTCTGGATTTCGATCCCCAACCTGCTTTTGGCCTTTTCGGTCTGGATGGTCTGGTCGGTCGTCGTGGCCAAACTGCCTGCCATCGGGTTCGACTATTCCACCGGCCAGCTGTTCTGGCTGGCGGCACTGCCGGGTCTGTCCGGCGCGACGCTGCGGATCTTCTACAGCTTCATGATTCCGATCTTCGGCGGGCGGAAATGGACCGCCATTTCAACCGCCTCGCTGCTGCTGCCGGCACTGGGTATCGGCTTTGCGGTGCAGAACCCCGAAACGCCTTACGTGATGTTTCTGGTGCTGGCCCTGATGTGCGGTTTTGGCGGCGGCAACTTTGCCTCGTCGATGGCCAATATCGCCTATTTCTACCCCAAGAAAACCAAGGGCAACGCGCTGGCGCTGAATGCGGGTCTGGGCAATCTGGGCGTGTCGGTCATGCAATTCGTGGTGCCGATGGTGATCACGGCGGGCGTGTTCGGCGCAATCGGCGGTGAGCCGGTCACGCTGGGCGATGGCAGCCAACTCTGGATCCAGAACGCGGGCTTCATCTGGGTGCCCTTCATCGCCCTCAGCGCCATTGCCGCCTGGTTCGGCATGAATGACATCGCCGATGCCAAGGCCTCGTTCTCGGAACAGTCGATCATCTTCTCGCGCAAGCACAACTGGATCATGTGCATCCTCTACACCGGCACCTTTGGCAGCTTCATCGGCTATGCCGCCGGTTTCCCGCTGCTGATGAAGACCCAGTTCCCCGATGTGAACGTGCTGCAATACGCCTTTCTCGGCCCGCTTGTCGGTGCGCTCAGCCGCGCCGCGACCGGTTGGGTCTCGGACAAGTTCGGTGGTGGCCGCGTGACCTTCTGGACCTTCCTCGGCATGATCGTGGCGGTCTGGGGCGTGCTTCAGTTCCTGCCGTCCGAGGCCAACCCGGCCGGCAATTTCTGGGGCTTCTTCGCCTGCTTCATGGCGCTGTTCTTCCTGACCGGTGTCGGCAACGCCTCGACCTTCCAGATGATCCCCTCGATCATGCGCCAGGAAGTACCGCGCCTGATGCCGCAGCTGGACGAGGCCGCGACGCTGAAACAGGCCGAGCGCGAAAGTGCCGCGATCATCGCCTTCACCTCGGCGATTGCGGCCTATGGCGCCTTCTTCATCCCCAAGTTCTACGGCACCTCGATCAGCATGACCGGAGCCCCCAACGGCGCGCTCTGGGGTTTCCTGATCTTCTACGTGATCTGCGTCGCGATCACCTGGATCTTCTATAGCCGCAAGAACGCACCGGTTCCGTGCTGAGCCAGTAACGCCACCGGGCGCGTGACTCCGCGCGCCCGGCCAGCCTCAGGAGATAACACAGATGAGCCACCTGCTCGACAGATTGAACTTCCTCCAGTCCAACGAACTGGAACAGTTCTCCAACGGCCACGGCCAGGTCACGCGCGAAAACCGCGACTGGGAGGACACCTACAGAAACCGCTGGCGGCATGACAAGGTCGTGCGTTCCACCCATGGGGTGAACTGCACCGGATCGTGTTCGTGGAAGATCTACGTCAAGTCGGGGATCGTGACCTGGGAAACCCAGCAGACCGATTACCCGCGCACCCGTCCCGACCTGCCCAACCATGAACCGCGCGGCTGTGCGCGGGGCGCGTCCTACAGCTGGTATCTCTACAGCGCCAACCGGGTAAAGAACCCACTGGTGCGCGGTCGGCTGTTGAAGGTCTGGCGCAAGATGCGCGAGACGATGACCCCGGTCGAGGCCTGGACCCGGTTGCAGAACGATCCGGTGCTGCGCGCTTCGTATGTCGAGACGCGCGGCAAGGGCGGCTTTGTGCGCGCCAGCTGGGACGAGGCGACCGAGATCACCGCGGCGGCGAATGCCTATACCGCCAAGACCTATGGCCCGGACCGCATCTTCGG
The DNA here is from genome assembly GCF_059612725.1 of Ruegeria sp. YKSF070. Classification (NCBI taxonomy): domain Bacteria; kingdom Pseudomonadati; phylum Pseudomonadota; class Alphaproteobacteria; order Rhodobacterales; family Roseobacteraceae; genus Ruegeria; species Ruegeria sp. YKSF070. The sequence continues at coordinate 137,253 of NZ_JBXWRD010000004.1, forward strand.
CTTTTCACCCATTCCCGCCATGTCGATGATCTCTTACGCTGCCGGCTCGCGCTATCTGTCGCTGATGGGCGGTGTCTGCATGTCCTTCTACGACTGGTATTGCGACCTGCCGCCGGCCTCGCCCATGACCTGGGGTGAACAGACCGACGTGCCGGAATCGGCCGATTGGTACAATGCCGGTTACCTGCTGCTCTGGGGCTCGAACGTGCCGCAGACCCGGACGCCGGACGCGCATTTCTATACCGAGGCCCGCTATCGCGGCACCAAGTCGGCGGTCATCTGTCCCGACTATTCCGAGGCCGCCAAGTTCGGTGATGTCTGGCTGAACGTTAAACAGGGCACCGATGCGGCGCTGGCGATGGCCTTTGGCCATGTCATCCTGCGTGAATTCCACCTCGACCGTCAGGCCGAGTATTTCGAGGAATATTGCCGCAAGTATTCCGACTTCCCGATGCTGGTGAAGATCGAGGAGAAGGACGGCAGGATGATCCCGGGCCGCTTCCTGCGCGCCGACGATCTGGACGGCAAGCTGGGCGAGGAAAACAATCCCGAGTGGAAAACCGTGGCTCTTGACGAGACCTCGGGCGCGCTGGTCGCACCGAACGGCTCGATCGGCTACCGCTGGGGCGAGGACGGCGAATGGAACCTCGAGGAGAAGGCGGCGGGCGCCGATACCAAGCTGCGCATGTCGCTGATCCTCGACGAGGATCACGACGACGTGGTCGGTGTGGATTTCCCCTATTTCGGCGCCGATGCGACCGAGGCCTTCACCACCGGCGACAAGCGCCCGAACGTCTTGACCAAGAACATCCCGGTCAAACGCATCAAGACCGCTGCGGGCGACCTGGCCGTGGCCACCGTCTTTGACCTTTTCTGCGCCAACTACGGGCTGGATCGCGGCCTTGGCGGCGACTGGGTGACCAGCGATTTCAACGAGGATGTGCCCGGCACCCCGAAATGGGCCGAGAAGATCACCGGCGTGAAGGCCGACAAGATCATCCATGTAGCCCGCGAATTCGCGCAGACCGCCGAGAAGACGGGTGGTAAATCGATGATCATCATCGGTGCCGCGATGAACCATTGGTACCACATGGACATGAACTATCGCGGTGTCATCAACATGTTGGTGATGTGCGGCTGCGTGGGTCAGTCCGGTGGTGGCTGGGCGCACTATGTGGGGCAGGAGAAACTGCGTCCGCAGACCGGCTGGCTGCCGCTGGCCTTCGCGCTCGATTGGGGCCGTCCGCCGCGACACATGAACTCGACCAGCGCCTGGTATGCCCATACCGACCAATGGCGCTACGAGACCCTGACGGCGGGCGAAATCCTGTCGCCCACAGCGCCCGAGGGCGATTGGGACATCAGCCTGATCGACTACAATATCCGGGCCGAACGCATGGGCTGGCTGCCCTCTGCACCGCAGCTCAAGACCAACCCGCTCGAGGTGGCCAAGGCTGCCAAGTCGGCGGGCAAGGAGATCCCGGCCTATGTGGCCGAGCAGCTCAAGTCCGGCGCGCTGGAAATGTCTTGCGAGGACCCGGACGCGCCCGAGAACTGGCCGCGCAATCTGTTCGTCTGGCGCTCGAACCTGCTGGGCTCCTCGGGTAAGGGGCACGAGTATTTCCTCAAGCACCTTCTGGGCACCGATCACGGTGTTCTGGGCAAGGATCTGGGCGAGGAAGGCCGGCAACTTCCGAAAGAGGCCAAGTGGCACAAGGATGGCCCGCGCGGCAAGCTTGACCTGCTTGTGACCATCGACTTCCGTATGAGCACGACGGCTGTTTATTCCGACATCGTGCTGCCGACGGCCAGCTGGTACGAGAAGAACGACCTCAACACCTCGGACATGCACCCGTTCATCCACCCGCTGCAAGCGGCGGTGGACCCGGCCTATGAAAGCAAGTCGGATTGGGAGATCTTCAAGGCCATCGCCTACAAGGTGCAGGAGGTCGCGCCCGAAATCCTTGGCAAGGAGACCGATATTGTCGCCTTGCCGATCCTGCATGATACGCCCGGCGAGCTTGCGCAGGACCAGGTCAAGGACTGGAAAAAGGGCGAATGCGATCTGATCCCCGGCAAGACCGCACCGAACTATATCGCGGTCGAGCGGGACTATACCGCGATCGGCGACCGGTTCACCGCGCTTGGGCCGCTGATGGACAAGCTTGGCAATGGCGGCAAGGGCATCTCGTGGAAGACCGATCGCGAGGTCCAGCACCTGCGCGACCTGAACGGCGTGTGGGAGGACGGTCCGGCCAAGGGCTGCGCCAAGATCGTCACCGATATCGACGCGACCGAGGTCGTGCTGATGCTGGCACCGGAAACCAATGGCGAGGTTGCGGTCAAGGCCTGGGAGGCGCTGTCGAAGGCCACCGGGCGCGATCACACCCATCTGGCACTGCCCAAGGAGGACGAGAAGATCCGGTTCCGCGACATCGCCGCGCAACCGCGCAAGATCATCTCGTCGCCGACATGGTCGGGGCTGGAAAGCGAAAAGGTCTGCTATAACGCGGGCTATACCAACGTGCACGAGCTGATCCCGTGGCGGACCCTGACCGGGCGCCAGCAGCTTTATCAGGATCACCTGTGGATGCGCGCCTTTGGCGAAGGGTTCCTGTCCTACCGGCCTCCGGTCGATCTGAAGACGATCACCAAGGACGTGCAGGATGCGGGCGACAGTCTGGTGCTGAACTTCATCACGCCGCACCAGAAATGGGGCATCCACTCGACCTATTCCGACAACCTGCTGATGCTGACGCTGAACAGGGGCGGACCGGTGATCTGGATTTCCGAGAACGACGCCAAGAAGGCCGGGATCGTCGATAACGACTGGGTCGAGCTTTACAACACCAACGGGGCGCTGACGGCCCGCGCGGTGGTGAGCCAGCGCATGAAGGACGGAACGACCTTCATGTATCATGCCCAGGAAAAGATCGTGAACACCCCTGGTTCCGAGAAAACCGGCAAACGGGGCGGCATCCACAACTCGGTCACCCGCGCGGTGCCCAAGCCCACTCACATGATCGGCGGCTACGCCCAGCAATCCTACGGCTTCAACTATTACGGCACCGTAGGGGCGAACCGGGACGAGTTTGTCGTCGTCAGAAAGATGAAAAAGGTCGACTGGCTCGACCGGGAAGCCACCCAGAAGGAGGCAGCGGAATGAGAATTCGTGCGCAAATCGGCATGGTGCTGAACCTCGACAAATGTATCGGGTGCCACACCTGTTCCGTCACCTGCAAGAACGTGTGGACCAGCCGCGACGGTGTCGAATACGCTTGGTTCAACAACGTCGAGACCAAACCCGGTACCGGCTATCCGACCGACTGGGAAAACCAGGCGCGCTGGAACGGCGGCTGGGAGCGGACCAAATCCGGCAAGCTGCAACCCAAACAGGGCGGCAAATGGCGCATCCTGGCGAATATCTTTGCCAACCCGGATCTGCCCGAAATCGACGACTACTATGAACCGTTCGATTTCGACTATGACCACCTGAAATCCGCCCCCGAGATGGAGGCGTTCCCGACGGCGCGCCCCCGTTCCAAGATCACCGGCGAGCGGATCGAGAAGATCGAGAAAGGTCCGAACTGGGAAGAGATCCTGGGTGGCGAATTCTCGAAGCGGAGCCAGGACTACAACTTCGAGGGCATCCAGAAGCAGATCTACGGGGAATACGAGAATACATTCATGATGTATCTCCCGCGTCTCTGCGAACACTGCCTGAACCCGGCCTGTGCCGCGTCGTGCCCGTCGGGCGCGATCTACAAGCGCGAAGAGGACGGCATCGTCCTGATCGACCAGGAGAAATGCCGGGGCTGGCGGATGTGCGTCTCGGGCTGCCCCTACAAGAAGGTCTATTACAACTGGTCGACCGGCAAATCCGAGAAATGCACCCTGTGCTATCCCCGGATCGAAAGCGGCAACCCGACCGTCTGTTCGGAAACCTGTGTTGGGCGCATCCGTTATATCGGCGTGATGCTCTACGATGCGGACAAGATCGAAGAGGCGGCGAATGCTCCGGACAAGCAGGACCTCTATGATGCGCAGCTGGGCGTGTTCCTCGACCCCAACGATCCGGTGGTGATCGAGACCGCCCGCGCCGACGGTATCCCCGAGGACTGGATCAAGGCCGCGCAGGAAAGCCCGATCTGGAAAATGGCGATGGAGTGGAAAGTGGCCTTCCCCCTGCACCCCGAATACCGGACGCTGCCGATGGTGTGGTACATCCCGCCGCTCAGCCCGATCCAGAACGCGGCCGAGGCCGGGGCCATCGGCATGGATGGCGCGATGCCGGATGTGAAGAATCTGCGCATCCCGCTGCGATACCTCGCCAACATGCTGACCGCCGGCGACGAGGCCCCCGTGGCCCAGGCGCTGGAACGGATGCTGGCCATGCGCGCCTATATGCGCGCCAAGACCATCGACGGCGTGCGCGACGAGGCCATCGCCGCGCGGGTCGGCCTGTCGGGCCGGGTGATCGAGGACATGTACAAGATCATGGCGCTTGCCGATTACGAGGACCGCTTTGTCATCCCGACGACGCATCGCGAACAGGTCGAAGAGGCCTATGATCTGCGCGGCGGCTGCGGCTTTACCGACGGCAACGGATGCTCGACCGGCGTCTCCAAGGGCTCGCTGTTCGGCGGGTCGAAGAAACCCCTTAAAATGCCCACGGAGGTGATGTGATGGACCGCACGTTGAAGGCGCTGTCGCTGATACTCAGCTATCCGACACGCGAATTGCAGACGGCGATGCCCGAAATCGGAGGCGTTCTTGCCGCCGACAGCCGGCTGACCGCCGCCGCCCGCCGCGACCTGCGCCCGCTGGTCGAGGCGCTGGGCGGGCGCGACATCTACGATCTCGAAGAGCAGTATGTGATGCTCTTCGACCGGTCGCGTACCCTGTCGCTGAACCTGTTCGAACATGTCCATGGCGAAAGCCGGGACCGGGGCGGCGCGATGGTGTCGCTGCTGGAAACCTACCGGGCAGGGGGCTTTGACCCAGTTACCTCGGAACTGCCGGATCACCTGCCGGTGCTGCTGGAATTCCTGTCGATGCGTCCCTTTGCTGAAGTACAGGAAACCTTGGCGGACGCGGCGCACATATTCGAGGCCTTGTCTGCCCGGCTTGTCCGGCGGGAAAGCCCCTATGCGCCCGCGTTCGCCGCTCTTTTGCAGCTCTCGGGTGTGAAAGCCGACCGCGAGGCGGTGGCCGAGCTTCTCGACCAGCCCGAGGTGGACCCCAACGACCTGGAGGCGCTCGACGAGGTCTGGGAGGAAAGCGAGGTTCGCTTTGGCCCCGACCCGAACGCCGGCTGCCCGATCTCGCGCGATATTCTTGCGCGGATGGACCAACCGATCACACCCGCGCCCGAAGTGGCGGCGGAATAAGGGAGGCATGACAGATGCACAACTTCCTCTTCGGGATTTTTCCCTACATCGCCCTGGGCGTCGGGATCATGGGCACCATTGCCCGTTATGAGCGCGACCCCTTCACCTGGAAATCCTCTTCCTCGCAGCTCTTGCGCCGCAAGCAGCTGGTGATCGGATCGGTCCTCTTTCATGTCGGCGTGCTGGTGATCTTCTTCGGTCACCTGGTCGGCCTGCTCACCCCGATCTGGGTATTCGACATCCTCGGGATCAGCCACGGGGCCAAGCAGACGCTGGCCGTGGTTGCCGGTGGCATCGCTGGCGTGATGGCGCTTGCCGGTGGCGGGATGCTGTTCCACCGCCGCTGGACCGATCCGCGCATCCGCCAGACCTCGAGCAACTGGGACATCGCGATCCTGGCCATGCTGCTGGCGCAGCTGGTGCTGGGGCTTGGCACCATCTTTGTCTCGCTCGGGCATCTGGACGGTCACGAGATGGTCAAGTTCATGTCCTGGGCGCAGGGGATCTTCACCTTTGACAGCGGCGCGGCGGGCTATATCGCGGGCGTGGCGCTGGTGTTCAAGCTGCACCTGTTCCTGGGGCTGCTGATCATCATGGTGTTCCCCTTCACCCGCCTCGTGCATATCGTTTCGGGCTTTGCCGCACCGTTCCGCTATCTGCTGAAACGTCCGGGCTATCAGATCGTCCGGTCGCGTCGCAGCGCGCCCTTGCCGGAACGCAACGGTCCGGCAAGCCCCGCGCGCCGGGTCGTCGCGCCCGGAGCCGCCGGTGCCTCGGTGCGCCGTCCGGCGGAGTAGGCAGATGGCTCACGCATTGTTCCCCGATCTGGTCGTCAACGGCGAGACCGTGCCACACGCGGCCGTCGCCGCCGAGACTCAGAACCACGACGCTCCCAAGGGCAAGCCCGGCATCGCCTGGCGCAAGGCCGCGAATGCGGTCGCGATGCGCACGCTGCTGTTGCAGGAGGCGCGGCGCCGTGGCCTGCGGGCCGAGCCTGCCGAAGTGGGGCCGGGGCGTTTCGAGACCGACGAGGAGGCCCTGATCCGGGGCCTTCTCGACACCGCAGTCCAAGTGGCGCCACCTTCCGAGGACGATCTGCGCGCCGAATGGGCGCGTGATCCGTCGCGCTTTCGTGCCCCGCCGCTGTGGGAAGTGTCGCATATCCTGTGTGCCTGTGACCCGCGGGACAAGACCGCAAGCGAACGGGCACAGGCAAGGGCCATCAGCATGGCGGAAAAGGCAAGGAGCAACCCGCGCGGCTTTGCCAAGCTTGCCGCCGAACACAGCGATTGCGGCTCCAGAAGCTCGGGCGGCGCGCTGGGACAATTGGGTCCGGGTGACACGGTGCCGGAGTTCGAGGCGGTACTGCGCAAACTGGCCGAAGGCGAGATCACCAGTGCCCCGGTGCTGACCCGCCATGGCTGGCACATCGTCCGGATGGACGCGGTGGCCGAGGGGGCCGTACTGCCCTTCGACGCGGTGCGTCAGAAGATTTCGGACGCCATGGAGAAGGCGTCCTGGGCCTGCGAGGCCCGCGCTTTCGTCAACCGACTGGTCGCGTCCGCCGAGATCTCCGGGGCGGACCTCCGATCGGTCTAGCCGCCGGGAGGGCGGGCCCATGAAGACCCCTTCGCGCGAGTTGAAGAGAGGCGACTGTCTCGCTCCGATCAATCCGGCGCTTCTCGAAGACCCGCTGGATTTCATCCACGAGGAGCACTTGCGCGAAAGGGAGATCTGCGCGCAGCTCGACGCACTCGCCGGGGCCCAGGCCCCGGATAGGGGCATGGCAGAGACCATTCTGGAGTTTCTGCGCGACGAGCTGCCGCTGCATCTGGCGGACGAGGAAGAGGACCTCTTTCCCTTGCTTCTCCGCCGCTGCCAGCCCGAGGACGAGATCGACAGGGCAATCGCGCGACTTACCTCGGACCATCGCCATGCAGATGACGACACCCCGCGCGTGATCGCCGATCTGGAGCAATTGAGCGCGGGCGAAAGCGCGCTTTCGGAGGAAACGCGCAGCGGGTTCGCACGGTTTGCCGCCCATGCCCGCCGGCACCTGATCCTGGAAAACGCGATCATCCTGCCCTTTGCCCGGCTGCGCCTGACGGCCCGCGATATCGAGACACTCAGGCTGCGGATGATGCAGCGACGCGGTCTCGATCGTTTGAAGGACAAAACCGATGCTGAATGACCTCATCGACCGCAACAGCCTGTGGGCACAGGCGCGAGATGCCGAGGATCCGGGCTATTTCGCCCGGCTGGCCGCGCAGCAGGCCCCGGAATTCTTCTGGATCGGCTGTTCGGACAGCCGCGTTCCCGCCAATGTGGTCGCGGGGCTCGATCCCGGAGAGGTATTCGTGCACCGCAATGTCGCGAATGTGGTCCATTCCAGCGACATGAACCTGCTTTCGGCGCTGGAGTTCGCGGTCGAGGCCTTGAAGGTGCGCGAGATCATCGTGTGCGGGCACTATGGCTGTGGCGGGGTCAAGGCCGCGACCGAGGACATGGCGCAGGGGCTGGCCGAACACTGGCTGGAACCGATCCGGCGGCTGGCCCGGGCCTATGCGGTCGATCTGGCGCGCTGCGACGATATCGACGCGCGCCGGGACAAGCTGGCCGAATTGAACGTCATCGAAGGTGTCCGGCGGGTGTCCGAGACATCGATCATGCAGAGAGCCTGGGGGCGCAGGGAGAGTATCCGCGTGCACGGGCTGATCTATGGGCTCAAGGACGGGCGATTGCGCAATCTCGATTGCTCGATCGGGCCGGGCCATTTTGAAAGGCAGGTCGCAGAATGACCGTTTTGGGAAAGATCGAAACACAGGGCTGCGGTTGTGACGCGCCCGGGCATCTGGCGTCTCTGATCAGCATCGACGCGGCGCTGGAACGGATTGCGGAACACGCGGCCCCGGTCGCGGATACGGAAACGGCGCCGCTGATGCGGGCCGCTGGCCGGGTGCTGGCGGAACCGGTCGTCGCCTCTGTGCAGACCCCGCCTTTCGACAATTCGGCGATGGACGGCTATGCGGTGCAGACGCGGGCCTTCACGGGGCAGGGGCCGTGGACCTTTCCGGTGAGCGACCGGATCCCGGCGGGGGCCGTTCCGGCCCCGGTCGGGGGGGCGGGGGCCGCGCGGATCTTTACCGGGGCGCCGGTCCCGGATGGGGCCGATGCGGTGATCCGTCAGGAAGACGCGTGCCTGAGCGGCGACACCGTCACCTTTCAGAGGCGCCCCGACCCCGGTCTCAACATCCGCCGCGCGGGTGACGACATGGTGCCGGGCCAGATCGCCGTTCGGGCAGGAACCAGGCTGGGCCCGCGCGAGATCGCGGCCTGCGCCGCCGCCGGGGCCGGTCAGGTCACATTGCGCCGCGCCCTGCGCGTGGCGCTGTTGGTAACTGGCGACGAGGTCAGAGACGCCGGCGCGGCGCGCGACGCAGCGGCGATCTGGGACGTGAATACACCGATGCTCGGCGCGGCACTGGGTCGCGCGGGCGTCGCGCTTGTCCATGTCGAGCGGGCGCCCGACCAGCGTGCGGCGCTGGCGCATCGTCTGGCCGCGATGGCGGCCGAGGTCGATCTGATCGTGACCACCGGGGGTATCTCGGTTGGCGAAGAGGACCACGTGAAACCTGCACTCGACGCGCTGGGTGCCGAACTGCATTTCAGCGGGGTGGCGATCAAGCCCGGCAAGCCGGTCTCTTTCGGCAGCCTTGGTCCTTGTAAGTGGCTGGGCCTGCCGGGCAATCCGCTGTCGGCGCTGGTCACATGGCAGGTGTTTGGCGTCGCGCTGATCCGTCGCCTGATCGGGGAGAGTGCCGCGCGCGACACGCGGCGCCAGGTGGTCATCGCCGAGCCCATCCGCCGCAAACCGGGCCGCTGCGAACTGCGGCCTGCCGCCCTGATCGGGTTCGATGCCGAGGGGCGCGAGGTTGCAGGGTTCGAGAGCGCCACCCATTCGGGGCGCGTCGGTGGCTTGCCGGCCTGCGATGGCCTGATCTTCCTGCCCGCCGATTGCGACCGGCTGCCCGCCGGGGCGCTGGTCGAATTCCTTCCGTTTAGTGATATCTGAGGTTCGAGACATGAAACTCGCCTATACGATGGCGCCGGGACGCGGCGATACCGACCTGATCCTCGACCGGCTGGCCAGTGATCTGATTGGCCGGGGGCTGCGGCTGGCCGGCACCGTGCAGATCAACACCGACCGGCCCGACGCGGGGCCCTGCGACATGGATGTGAAGGTCCTGCCGGATGGCCCGGTGCTGCGGATCAGCCAGAACCTGGGCCCGTCGGCACGCGGCTGCCGCCTCGATCCCGAGGCGCTCGAAACCGCGGTGGGGTGGGTGACTGCCCGGCTGACCCCCGCGACCGACCTTGTGATCGTCAACAAGTTCGGCAAGCACGAGGCCGAGGGGCGCGGGTTTCGCGCGGTGATCGCCGAGGCGCTGGCGCTGGACATCCCGGTTCTTGTCGGGCTGAACGATCTGAACCGGGCCGCGTTCGAGGATTTCGCCGGGGGGCTTGCCACCCGGTTGCCACCCGAACCCGGCGCTTTGGCGCGATGGGCCGGGCAGGCGGCGCATGGGTTGGCTGCCTGCGCATGAGCTCAGATTGCGCGGCCAGTCACGCTCATGACGGGGCCCCCCGCCTGCGTGCATAGGCGCCGGGGATATCGAGCATTTTCCGGTATTTGGCAACGGTCCTACGTGAAACCACCAGTCGCGCCCGGCTCAGTTGACGGGCCAGTTCCTCGTCTGACAGCGGCGAGCGATGGTCCTCGGACCGGATCAGAATCTGAAGCCGTTGCAGAACCTGTTCGCGAGTCCGGTCGGGGGCGTCCTCACTGACCGGGCGCGCGAGGAAATGCGCCGCGGGAAACACGCCCAGATCGGTCCGGATACCGCAATTGGCCAATGCCCGGCTGATCGTGCTCTTGTTGACGCCAACCTCTTCGGCAAGCCGGGCCATGGTCAGCGGCAACCGGTCGCGCGTCCGTCCGGTCCGGATGAACTTGGTCTGACGCGCGGCAATGCTCTGCCCCGCGGCCAGCAGGGTATTGGCCCGTTTCTGCATCGCCTGCACCATGTTGGCCGCACCGCGATAGCAGTCGCGGTAATAGCTTTGCGCGCCGGCATCTGTTTCCACCGCCATCGTGGCTGAGAACAGGGCGTCATCGGTCAGAAGCTGCGGCAGGGCCGCCTCGTTCAGCGCCGCCGTGCACTGGCCGTCGCTATCGCAGGTAAAGATCAGCTCGGCTTCGCCCGGCGCGGGCAGGGTATCGGGTTGCCGGGCCAGCGGCGCCGGGTTCAGGGCGCGAATGTCATCGAGCATGTCGATGGCGTCCTCGCGATCGACATCGCAGGCGATGCAGATGGCGTCGATATCCTGACGCGCGATCAGGTCGAGCCTGTCGAGTAACCGTTCGATCAGCGGGTCGAACCGGTTCCGGGCCAGCAGTTGCAGCCGAAAGCTGTCGGCAAGCGACCAGGCAAAGACACCGGCAGGCTCAACCGCCGCCTGAAGGACCGGCACCAGCGCGTCCAGCTCGGCCAGGCTGCACCGCAGGTATCCGGCGGTCTCGGCGGGGCTATCGGGCAGGAACCCGCGATCGTCGAGGCTGTGCACCAGTTCCTGCGCCAACAGGGTCTGCCGGGGCGACAGGCGAACAAGCGACACCTGCCGCAGCAGATCGTCGGTTGCGCTGTCGCGCTGGGCGATATCGGGGCGCACCGCGCCGACGCCGCCGGTCGACAGGGTCGGCAAAGAGGCCCGCAGAAAACCGTTGCGGCTTTGCTCGCGCCGGATGGTGTCCAGAACCTCTTCGGCATCCATTGCCAGCAAGGCCAGCGAACCGCGCATCGCCTGGGTCAGGGCGAGTTTCTGGGTCTGTGTCTGGCGTTGCAGTTGCCGCATCGCGTGCGCCATTCCGTTCCGGATGCAAGGGATCGGGGCAGCTTGGCCCGCTCACCCCGCTTAGTCAAAGCCTGTTTGCCCGGTTTGGCACGATCGTTGCTTGTGAGTAGCGAAAGGAGACCGCCCCCATGACCAAAGTCGGCATCATCGCCAACCCCGTTTCGGCCCGCGACATCCGGCGGATCGTCAGCCATGCGGGCAATCTGCCGATCAACGACCGGGCCAATATCGTGCTTCGCATGCTGACCGGGCTTATGGCCACCGGCGTCGAAGAGGTCGTGATCATGCCCGAGAACGGCGGCATCCGCACCCAGTTGATGCGGACCATCGGTCGTGAAGCGCGGCTGGGGCATCTGCGGTTTCCGCGTGTCAGCTATCTGGACATGCCGGTGACCTGCACCTCTGACGACAGCGCCGAGGCGGCGCGGCAGATGCATGATCAGGGGGTTGGTGCAATTGTCGTGCTGGGGGGCGACGGCACCAACCGTGTCGTTGTCTCGCGCTGTGGCAACACGCCGGTGGCCGGGGTGTCGACCGGCACCAACAATGCCTTCCCCGAGCTGCGCGAACCAACGATCACCGGCCTGGCGGTAGGGCTGGCGGTCACCGGGCAGGTGCCTTGCGAATACGCCTATTCCTATAACAAGCGACTGGAGGTGCGCGTCAACGAGCAGCGCGAGATCGCACTGGTCGATGTGGCCGTGGTGTCCGAACGCTTCATCGGGGCGCGGGCAATCTGGAAAACAGCGAATTTCCGCGACCTTTTCGTCACCTTCGGTCGGCCCGACGGGATCGGCATGTCGTCGATCATCGGGCTATTGGCGCCGCTCGACCGGCAGACACCCGAGGGCAGGCGCGTGCGTCTGATGCCGCTGGAGACGGCCAAGACCCGGCTGACAGCGCCCATCGCGCCGGGCCTGATCGAAGAGGTCGGCATCGGCGGCGTCGAACGCATTCTGCCCGATACCGTCTATCTGCCCAGTGTGTCGGCAGGGTCCTTCGCGCTCGATGGCGAACGCGAACTGACCTTCAGCGAGACTTGCGATGTCAGCATCCGTCTCCAGACCGACGCCTTTCGCACTGTCAACGTGCCCGATTGCATGGCCTACGCGGCCCGGCACGGGCTTCTCACCCGCGCAGCGTCCGAGACGCTGCGTACTGCTCAGCCATAAGGGAGGATCTCATGAGCAACCCGTTCCCACTGGAAAAAGACGGGCTTCTTGAAGCCTATCGCCGGATGAAGACGATCCGCGAATTCGAAGAACGTCTGCATGTCGATTTCGGCCGGGGCGACATTCCGGGCTTTGTCCACCTTTACGCGGGCGAAGAGGCCGCAGGCGTCGGTATCATGATGCATCTGCAGGATCATGATCGCATCGCCTCGACCCACCGGGGCCATGGCCACTGCATCGCCAAGGGCGTGGACGTCAAGGGCATGATGGCCGAAATCTACGGCAAGGCGACCGGGTCCTGCGCGGGCAAGGGCGGATCGATGCATATCGCCGACCTGTCCAAGGGCATGATGGGTGCGAACGGCATCCTCGGCGCCGGTGCGCCGCTGGTCTGTGGTGCCGCGCTGGCAGCGCAGAAGCTCGGCCATGACGGCGTGGGCATCACGTTTTTCGGCGACGGCGCGTCGAACCAGGGCACGGTGCTGGAATCGATGAACCTCGCCGCGATCTGGAACCTGCCAGCGATCTTTGTCGTGGAAAACAACGGTTATGCGGAATCGACCTCGGTCGACTACGCCGTCGCGTCCGACAGCTATGTCGACCGCGCGACCGGTTTCGGCATGCCGGGCATCACCGTCGACGGCACCGACTTCTTTGCAGTCTACGAAGCGGCGGGCGAGGTGGTGAAGCGCGCCCGCGAAGGCGGCGGGCCGACCCTGCTGGAATGCAAGATGATCCGTTTCTTCGGCCATTTCGAGGGCGACGCCCAGACCTACCGCGCGCCAGGCGAGAACGAGGACAACCGCAAGAACCGCGACTGCCTCAAGATCTTCCGCGCCAAGGTGACCGAGGCCGGTGTTCTGACGGATGCCGAGATGGACGCCATCGACGCCGAGGTCATGACCCTGATCGAGGACGCCGTGGCCGAGGCCAAGGCCGCCCCGCTGCCCACCCCCGCCGAACTGACCACCGATGTGTACGTGTCCTACTGACACGCGTTGACACGAGAAAGGAGAGAGAAATGGCACGTACATTGAGCATGAAAGACGCGATCAACGAGGCGCTGGATCAGGAGATGACCCGCGATCCCACAGTGATCATGATGGGCGAGGATATCGTCGGCGGCGCCGGTGCGGCGGGCGAGGATGACGCCTGGGGCGGCGTTCTGGGGGTGTCCAAGGGGCTGTATCACAAGCATCCCAAGCAGATGATCGACACGCCGCTTTCCGAAAGCGCCTATGTCGGCGCGGCCATCGGTGCGGCGACCTGCGGCCTGCGCCCTGTGGCGGAACTGATGTTCATCGACTTCATGGGCGTCTGCCTGGACCAGATCTACAACCAGGCGGCAAAGTTCCGCTACATGTTCGGCGGCAAGGCGGAAACGCCGGTGGTGATCCGTGCGATGTGCGGTGCGGGGTTCCGCGCGGCGGCCCAGCACAGCCAGATGCTGACCCCGATCTTCACCCATATCCCGGGTCTCAAGGTCGTCTGCCCGTCGAACGCCTATGACACCAAGGGCCTCTTGATCCAGGCGATCCGCGACAACGATCCGGTGATCTTCCTTGAGCACAAGAACCTTTACGCGTCGGAATGCGACGTTCCCGAAGAGCCCTATGCCATCCCCTTCGGCGAGGCCAATATCGCGCGCGAGGGCAGCGATGTGACCATCGTGACCTATGGGCTGATGGTGCCGAATTCGCTGGCCGCCGCCGAGACGCTGAAGAAGGAAGGCATCGACGTCGAGGTGATCGACCTGCGCACGCTTAGCCCCATCGACATGGATACGGTGATCGAAAGCGTCGAGAATACCGGCCGCCTGATCTGTGTGGACGAGGCCAACCCGCGCTGTTCCATCGCCGCCGATGTTTCGGCCAGCGTGGCGCAGGACGCGTTCAAGGCCCTGAAGGCACCGATCGAAATGGTCACCGCGCCCCATGCGCCGGTGCCTTTCTCGCCCGCGCTTGAAGACCTCTACATCCCGTCGCCCGACCGGATCGCGGCGGCGGTGCGCAAGACCATGGGGGCCTGAGGGGATGAGCGATCTGATCACACCGATCCTCATGCCCAAATGGGGCCTTTCCATGCGGGAGGGCACCCTTGCGGCCTGGCATGTCGAGGAAGGCACCGAGATCAGTCCCGGCGACGAGATCATGGATGTCGAGACCGACAAGATTGCGAATGTCGTGGAGGCCGCCGATGGCGGCCTCCTGCGGCGCCGCGTCGGTCAGGCGGGCGAGGTCTATCCGGTGCGCGCGCTCTTGGGGGTTCTGGCTCCGGCCGAGGTATCGGATGCCGAGGTTGACGCCTATGTCGACGCTTTCGAGATGCCGGTTGTGGAAGAGGATGAAGACACCGGCCCGGCGCATGAATTCGCCGACCTGGCCGTCGGGCGCATCCGGTACACAACGCGCGAGGGCGAGGGCGTGCCGGTCATCCTGATCCACGGCTTCGGCGGCGATCTGGACAACTGGCTGTTCAACATCGACGCGCTGGCCGAAAAGGCGCCGGTGCATGCGCTGGACCTGCCGGGACATGGACAGTCGGTCAAGGCGGTGGACAATCCGGGCCTTGACACGATGGTCGATGCGGTGGTGCAACTGATGGACCATCTGAACATCGAAACCGCCCATCTGGTCGGCCATTCGATGGGCGGGCTGGTCTCGGGGCAGGTGGCGATCGACTATCCGGGCCGTGTCGCCTCGCTCAGCCTGATCTGTTCCGCCGGTCTGGGAGACGAGATCAACGCCGGCTATATCGATGGCTTTGTCGGGGCCGCCAGCCGTCGCGATCTGAAACCGGTGCTCAAGGACCTCTTTGCCGACCAGAGCCTGGTCAGCCGCGCGATGGTCGACGACCTGCTGAAATACAAGCGTCTGGACGGGGTGCAAAGCTTTCTTGAGGCGCTGAGGGGCAACCTCTTTGCCGACGGCCGGCAAGCCGCCGGGATCGCCGCGGGCCTGTCCGGCTTCAGCGGCCCGGTCCAGGTGATCTGGGGCGCCGAGGACGCGGTGATCCCGCAAACTCACGCCAACTCCATCCCCGGTGCCCGCGTCACCGTTGTCGAGGGCACGGGCCACATGGTCCAGATGGAAAACGCCTCCCGGGTCAATGAGTTGATCTTCGATCATCTCTGACCCACCCGTGCCCGCCCGGACTCCTCTATGCCGGGCGGGCCTCCAATCTTCCCGAAAGGCTTCCGAATGAGTGCACAAAAAGAGAAGTTGGCACATGCCAACAAACGGCTGATGGGTCTGTTCAAGGCCGATCAGAAAACCATGATGGCCTTCAAGACCCTCAGCGATACGGCGGTGCGCGAGGGCCAGGTGTCGACAGCGATGAAAGAGATGATCGCGGTTGCCGTTGCCGCGGCCCGGGGATGCGAGGATTGCATCCTATACCATGTCAACGAGGCCAAGTCCCACGGGGCCGATCGCGACACGCTGATCGAGGTTCTGGCGGTTGCCATCGAGATGTCGGGGGGGCCGGGCACCGTCTACGCGGCAAAGGCCCTGGACGCCTTTGATCAGCTTTGACGATATTCTGGCCTTTGCCGAGGATGATATGAACACAGCAAGGAGACTGCCATCGATCCCCGTGCAGCAGCTTTCGGGCGGAGAGGTCGGACAGATCGATCTCGCCGCCCGCTCGGCGGGGAAAACCGTTGTGCTGGTTGGGGTTCCCGGGGCATTCACGCCGACCTGTTCGGACGATCATGTGCCGGGCTATCTGCGCGACGCGCAGGCCTTTGGTGCGGCCGGGGTGGACGAGATCATCATTCTTGCCACCAGCGACTTCTTTGTGGTCAAGGCCTGGGCGGACCGGATGCAACCGCCCGATGCGGTGCAGTTCGTGGCCGATGGTGGTCTGGGCTTTACCCGTGCGTTGGGACAGATCCTTGATCTGACGGATCTGGGGCTGGGCCTGCGCACGCAGCGCTATGCGGCGGTGATCCGCGATGGCGACGTGGTCTGGATGGCGGTCGAACCCGACGCGGGCGGGGTGACGGTCAGCGGTTCGGCCAACGTGCTCGCCGCGCTATGAGGTGATCGCCCGACTGGGCCGTCTGCCCTGCGGCGGCGGCCCGTCGGTATCGGTTCTACGACCTCAAAAGACTCGCTTTGCCCTTTGTTTATTGATAGTTTCGGGCCTGTCACCGGCAGCGCCCCAGCGCAAGCCGGTGCCAGAGCCGACGCTTTGGGAGGGGCGCCGTCATGGATCAGTCAATCGCTTTTGCGCGCCATGTGCAGGAAATCGTTTCCGCCGCCGAAGGCAAACAGACCTCGCGCGACCCCGAGGTTGTGCAATCCTGGCTGCGCTGTCTGAACGACTACAATCTCGACCCTGAACACAAGGGCGAGGCGCGCATTCTCCCCGAGAACGTCCTGCGCCAGCACCAGCAGGAAGCCGAGGATCTGATGTCGATCGCGCGGTTCGGGATGGAGGACCTCTATCGCCGCGTCAACTCGATGGGCTATGTCCTGCTGTTGGTGAATGCCAAGGGCGTGACGGTGGATTTCATCGGCGACGAAAAGGTCGACCGAGAATTGAAACGCGCGGGCCTCTATATCGGGTCCGAGTGGAGCGAAGAGAATGCCGGCACCTGCGGCGTCGGCGCCTGCCTGACATCGGGCGAGGCGATCGTCATTCACCAGACCGACCATTTCGACATGGCGCATACGCCGCTTAGCTGTACCGCCGCGCCGATCTATCATTCGGACGGGTCGCTGATCGGCGCGCTGGATGTGTCTTTGCTGATGTCGCCCACCGAGAAATACAGCCAGGCCCTGACTTTGGAAGTCGTCAAGTCCTGTGTGCGCCGCATCGAACTGGCCAACCTGATGAGTTCGCGCCGCTCGGACTGGATCCTGCGTCTGAACCGCACTTCCGAATTCCTGGGGGTCGATCCCAGCTGCGCGATTTCGGTGGCGCCGGATGGAACGATTTCGGGCCTGACCCATGGCGCGCACAAGTTGTTCGGCCAGATACAGGGACAGGAAAAACCGAACCCGCAATGTTTCATCGGGAAACCGTTTGAGGAAATTTTTGAATTTGATTTCAACGATATACCTTGTCTGATCGGGGCCGAGACGCCGGGCGAACAGGCGCTGGAACTGTCTGACGGCCAGGTCATTTTTGCCGATGTGCAGGCGCCGCAACGCCGAGAGCGCGCGCCGTCGCGCTCCGCCTTGCCTGAACCGCTGGCCGCGATCCATGGCGGTGACCGCGTCATGCGGGGCCTTGCCGAAAAGGCGGCGAGGATCGTCGACAAGCAAATCAGCATCATCCTTGAGGGCGAGACCGGTGTCGGCAAGGAATACGTGGCCAAGGCCCTGCACGCCTCGCGCAAGAAGAAGGGGCCCTTCATCGCGATCAACTGCGCGGCCTTGCCCGAGGCCCTGATCGAAAGCGAGTTGTTCGGCTATGCGCCCAATTCCTTTACCGGTGCCCATGCCAAGGGCAAGAAGGGCCTGATCGAACAGGCCAACGGCGGCACGCTGTTTCTGGACGAGATCGGTGACATGCCGCTGGTGTTGCAGGCGCGTCTGCTGCGGGTGCTGGCCGAGAAAGAGGTGATGCCCGTCGGCGCGACCAAGCCGGTTCCGGTGGATATCCGGGTGATTTCCGCCTCACATCGCAAGCTCAAGTCCCTGGTGGATGCCGGGCAGTTCCGCCAGGATCTCTATTATCGGCTGAACGGCGTGGTTCTGGGCATTCCGGCCTTGCGGGACCGGACCGACAAGCCCTGGATCATCCGCCAGATCGCCGCACTGGTTTCGGATGGGGTGCCGATGCGCTTCTCCAGGGCGGCGGAAGAGGCGCTGATGAGCTATGACTGGCCCGGAAACATCCGCGAAATGATCAGCGTGTTCGAACTCTGTCTGGCGCTGAGCAATGATGGCATGGTCGGTGCCGAGGATCTTCCCGAGCAGATAATCTCTCAATAACAATGGCTTGTGCCGTGGTTTTCTGACTTTTTCAGGAACTGGCACGCTCGTTGCTTAACTCCCTTTGGCAATAACCGAATGCCGAACAGGGAGGACACAATGAAAATCAATTCACACAGCCTGACGCACCCGACGCGTCGGGCATTCCTGCAAAATTCGTCTGCCGCCGTGGCTGCGGCAGGTTTGGGCGGGTTGGGGTCGTTCATCGCGTCGCCGTCCTTTGCCAATGGCTTTGCCGCGGGCATGACCGGTGGGCCGACCGGTTTCGACGGGGCGGAACGGTTCCAGTACAACAACACCATGTCCGAAGGCCGGGCGATCGAGGGGATCAAGGCGCTTCAGGCTGCGGGCAATGCGCCTACCAAGATCTCGATGCTGCTGACCGATGGCGCCATCGGCCAGATCACCAACCCGTTCCCCGAAGGCGCGCCTTCGGCCAAGGAGGTCTGGGAGCGCGAGACCGGGATCGAGATCGACATCATCGGCGCCCCGGCCGAAGATATCTTCAAGAAGGTGATGCAGGATGTGACCACCGGTGGCGGCACCTTCGACATCTATACCGGCCCGTGGAATTCGACCGGTGATCTGGTTTCGTCGGGCGGGGCGGTGAACTGCTCGGACTTCGTGGCCAAGTACCAACCCGACTGGGCTGACCCCGAGCGCGGTACACCGACGCCGGAAATGGAAAAGCTGCTTTATACCTATGCGGGGGACTATTACTCCTTCTCGCTGGACGGCGATTTCCAGACTTGGTTCTACCTGAAAGGGCTGTACGAGGATCCGCGTGTACAGGATGCCTTCCTGTCCGAAACCGGCGTCGCGCTGAAGACGCCCGACACATGGGAAGAGGTGGATCGCATATCGAAATTCTTCACCGGCAAGGATTTCGGCAATGGTCCGATGTATGGCAACGGCAACCTGATGAGCCCGTTCTGGGGCCTGGCCACCTTCTATGCGCGTTTTGCCTCGATGGATTTCCCGAACTACCATTTCTTTGACGAGGACGGGAACCCGAACCTGAACAGCGATCTGGGCATCCAGTGCGCCGAGGAGCATGTGCGCTCTTTCGAATGGTGTCCGCCCGATGCGCTGACCTTCACCTGGGCCGAGGCCTATGCCACCATGTGGAACCTGCAGATCCCGCATACGGCGATCTACACCAACCTGGTGAAATTCGGTGACGGGTACAACGCCGACGGCACCGCCAAATCCAAGGCGACGGGCATGATCGGCAGCCACTTGCCGGTGGGGCGCCGCTTTGGCGACCAGCTGAACCGCCGGTCGGTTCTGTATTACCACATCACGGCCTGGATCTCGTCGCAGTCGCAGCATCCCGAGGCGGTCTATCTGTTCCTGCAATGGCTCAGCTCGACCCGCACCTATACCTGGATGGCGGGCAATCCGGGCGGCTATTTCGATCCGATGCAGCAGGCCAATTTCAAGGAACCGCTGGTCGCTTCGACCTATCACCCCTATGCGATGGAAACGATCCCGCAGACCATCGCGCGCTCGGTCCCGTCGATCAACTTTGCCGGCCAGACCGCACTGGACAACGCGCTGGACGAAGAGATCCAGGCCGCCATTACCGGGCAGAAATCCGCCCGCGAAGCGATGGATGCGGCACAGTCCAAGTGGGAACGGATCATCAAGCGCCAGAAACGCAACGGTATCGTCGACGCCATCAAGGCCAGCCGGGCCACCTGGCCCAGCATCGTCGATCCGGCCTGATCCGCCGGCGTGCCGGGGGCGGCAGGTCTTGCCCCCGGCACCCTGCGCAAATTCTGGGAGAATCCTATGAAACCGTCCCCCGGCGCCTTGGCGCTGAAGTACCTTCTTGTCCTGCTGGCCTGTGCGGTCGTGCTCTATCCACTGCTCTGGATGGTCACGATGGCCTTCAAACCCTATCCGGAATGGACCACCGTCGCCGGCCTGACATGGTTGCCCAAAGAGCCGACCTGGCAAAATTTCGAGTTCATCTTCTATGGCGAGGCCGAGGGTCTGGTCGTCAGCCTGGACCGCACCATCGTCGGACCGCTGATCGCCAGCCTTGTGACCTCGATCTGCGGCACATTGCTGGCGGTGGTCTGCGGGACGCTGTCCTCTTATGCGGTGGTGCGGTTCGGGCTGGCGCAATCGCTGCCGCTTTCGGTGCTGCAATTGCGCCTGTTTCCGCCACTGGCCGTCATGATCCCCGTCATGGTGATGTGGGCCTTTATCGGCGCGGTCGACACCTGGTGGGGGCTGTCCTTGATCTATGGCATCGTGACACTGCCCTTTGCCTTCTGGCTGATGAAGACCTTCTTCGAGGAGGTGCCGGTTGAAATCGAGGATGCGGCGCGCGTGTCGGGCTGCTCCTATTGGCGGGTGTTCTACCGTATCACCCTGCCGATCGTGAAACCGGGGCTGGCGACCTGTGCGCTCTTCGTCTTCATCCTGAACTGGTCCGATTACCTGCTGGCGCTTCTCCTGACGCAGAAGGAATGGGTGACGCTGCCGGTCTACATGGCCACGCTGACCTCGGCGATGGGCGGGCAGATGTACGGGATGAAGGCCGCGCTGGGCGTCATCGCCGCCATTCCGCCAGTCGTATTCGGCCTGATGATCCAGAAACACCTGGTGCGTGGCCTGACCTTCGGAGCACTGAAACAATGACCGATCAAACCAACACCGCCCAAAGGCGCGGCTACTGGCAACACGTGGCGCGCGACGGCAACAAGATGGGCTTCTGGTTCATCCTGCCCACTTTCCTGCTGCTCTTGTTCATTGTGGTTTTCCCACTGTTCATGCAGCTGTATCTGAGCATCACCTGGTGGACGCCACTGGAGGGCATCCCCTGGTACCGTGCCTGGGAGATATTCAACTGGGGCGAAAACTATTGGTTCCTGCTCACTGATCCGCGGTTCTGGGGCGCGCTCTGGCGCACCGCGCTGATCATGATCGTGGCGGTCCCGGCCCAGTTCTTTCTGGGTATGGCGCTGGCCTATCTGTTCATCGACAGTTTTCCGGGGCGCAAGCTGTTCTATTCGATCATGCTGACTCCGATGATGATCGTGCCGGCGGTCGTGGGGCTGATGTTCTTTCTGCTGTTCCAGGGCACCGGGCCGGTCAACGCCCATCTGGGCCTTCCGGCTGATTTCTCGTGGCTGACGGATGTGAACCGGGCGATGATCTCGGTGATCATTGCAGATATCTGGCAATGGACCCCGCTGATGTTCCTGATCCTGCTTGCAGGCATGCTGGGGGTGCCGTCCGATCAGCTTCTTGCGGCGCGCCTGTTGGGCGGGTCGAACTGGCAGAACTTCGTCAAGATCATCCTGCCGCGGATGAAAACCGTCATCATCATCGCGCTGGTGCTGCGCGCGGTCGAGTGTTTCAAGATCTTCGATCTTGTCTTCATCATGACCAAGGGCGGGCCGGGCGTGCAGACCGAAACCATCTCGGTCTTTCTCTACAAACAGACCTTCGGCGAACTGGAATGGTCCTATGTGGCCGCGATCGGCCTGACCATCCTGTTTGTGCTGTCCGTCATCGCCGCCAAGGGTCTTGCCTACATGGCCAGGAAACAGGGGTAAGGGCATGTCATCCATCCAGATAAAGAACGTGACCAAGCGGTTCGGCGATTTCACCGCCGTGCGCGACCTGTCCATCGACATCGAGGAGGGGGAGTTCGTGGCCCTGTTGGGGCCGTCGGGCTGCGGCAAGACAACCACGATGAACATGATCGCCGGGCTGGAAGACCCGAGCCAGGGCCAGATCCTGTTCGACGGGCAGGACCTGTCCGGCCTGCGCATTCAGGACCGCAACATTGGTTTCGTTTTTCAGAACTACGCGATCTTCACCCATCTGAGCGTCTACCGGAACCTGTCCTATGGGCTTGAGGTCAAGAAGGTCGCCAAACCCGAGATCGAACGCCGGGTCCGGGCCATGGCCGACCGGATGAGCATCGCGCACCGGCTGGATCAACCGGCCTCCAGCCTCTCGGTGAACGAGATGCAGAAACTGGCGATCGGGCGCTCGGCCATTGTCGAGCCGCGGATCTTTCTGCTGGACGAACCGCTGTCCAATCTCGATGCCGGGTTCCGCGCCTATATGCGGGCCGAACTGAAGGTGCTTCAGCACGAGTTCGGCCAGACGATGATCTATGTCACCCATGACCAGATCGAGGCGATGAGCCTGGCCGACAAGATCGCCATCATCGACCAGGGCAGGCTGATGCAATACGGCGCGCCGCTGGATATCTACAACGATCCCCAGAACCGCTTTGTCGCGAATTTCGTCGGCAGCCCCCGGATGAACCTGGTCGATGGCGAACTGCGCGATGAACGCGGGCAATTGCGGCTGATGCTGCATGGCGGCGCGGAAATTCCGCTGGCGGGCAAGGTGCGGGCCGATTTCACCGGAGCATCCGGCGTGCATGGCGGTTCGTTCGGGGTGCGCCCGCAAGACATCTATTTCGGCGAGAAACGCAACGGCGACGACATCCCCATGCATGGCAAGGTCGAAGTTTTGGAACGGGTAGGGCCCAAGCGGCTGGCCTACCTTCAGGTGCAGGAAACCATGTTCCTCGCCTTTGACGATCTGGACCGGCTTAGCGTCGGCGACGAGGTGCTGTTCTATCTGCCGTCTGACAAGAGCATGGCCTTTGACATCGAAACGGGTCGTAGGCTGGGAGGGGTGTGAAATGGAAGCGATCAAGATAACCGAGGCGGTCAAACGCTATCCCGAATTCACATTGGGGCCGATCGACCTGACGGTCGAGCAGGGCGAGTTCTTTGGCATTTTCGGGCCGCCATCGACTGGCAAGACTTCGATCCTGAAGCTGATGCTGGGTCTTTTGAAACCGGATGAGGGGCGAGTCGAGCTTGCCGGGCGCGACGCGGCGGATCTGGACGTGTCCGCACGTGGCATCTCGATGGTGTTCCAGAACCTTGCCCTGTTCCCGCATATGACCGGGCGCGAGAACATCATCTTTCCGCTGAAGGAGCGCGGCGCCTCGGAGGCGGAGATATCGGAAAGGCTCGATCTTGTTTCCGAGGTTCTTCACGTCAGCCATATCCTGCACAAGAATCCCGCGCAGATGTCGGGGGGCGAACGCCAGCGCATCGCGCTGGGCCGCGCGTTTGCCGCGCAGAGCCGGGCAATGCTGCTGGATGAACCCATCGCCGCGCTCGATGCCCGCCTGCGCGAGGAGATGCGCGTCGAGCTGAAGCGCCTGCAACGCGAGAACAACCAGACCTTTGTCTATGTCAGCCATGACGAGGAAGAGGTGATGGCCATTTCGGACCGCGTGGCGGTGATTATTGATGGCAGGATTGCCCAGATCGGCACCCCGGACGAGGTGTATGACGAACCCGGTTCGCTAGCCGTGGCCGAGGTCATCGGGTCACCGCCGATGAACTTCTTTCATGGCGCATTTTCCGAGGACGGGCTGCATTTCCAGAGCGAGGTTCTGGCGCGCGATGTCACGATCGTTGGCCGGACGCAGATGGGCGGAACCGGTACCCTGGGTGTGCGCCCCGAGGATATCTGGCTGGGCGAGACCGAGGGCAACCCCTCGTTCCAGGTGCACGTCAGTTCGGTCGAGCCGCTGGGGGGTTACACTATTGTAAACGCACGGGCAGGGGGGCAGATCGTCAAGCTTCGCGTGCCGGGGCAGGTGACGCTGCGCGAGGACAGTTTGCAGACCGTCAGTCTGGATATGCGCCGCCTGCATCTGTTTGGTGCCGACGGACAAAGGTTGTGAGCAAGAGATCGTGACGGAACAACAGGAGAAGATCATCATGCCAAAGACCCAGTTCGCCGTTCAGATGGGCATGGGAACGGATCTCAAGGGGCAGGATTACACCAAGGCCGCCGCCCGCGCGGTTCATGATGCCCTGCATCGCAATTTTCTGACCGCCGGCGCGGCGTTCGATCTGCCGCTGGACGAGATGATCGTTGATATCCGCGTCGGGGTGGGCCGCCCTGAAGCGGTCGATCTGGAAATCGTCAAGGCCGAGGCGCCGGTGGGCCGTGTCAGCGCCGAGGCCGTCAAGGGCGGGTTGGATGTCGAGATGATGGGACAGACGACGCTGATCGCCAATGCCATCGTGACCGTGTCCTGGGATGTCGAGGTGGCGCAATGAAACCGCTGATCTGCGAACTTGGCATGGGGGCCGACGTGCATGGGCACGATTATACCAAGGCGGCGCTGCGCGGCATTTCCGATGCCATCCGGCACAGTTCCCTGACGCTGTTTTACACCTTTGGTCATCCGTCGGGGATGAGGGTCGAAGTGACGGTCGGCGTGCCCGAACCCGCTCTGGTGGATGTCGAGGCGGTGGCGGCGGCGCTCCCCTTTGGAACGGTCGAGGTAACGGTGGTGGCCGGTGGGCTGGACGATCGCGGCATGGGTGGGGCCGAGGACATCACGCTGGCGGCGGTGGCGGTCAAGGCGTGGTATGATACATCTGGCCACCCGTTCAGGCCCGCCGGACGACCTATTCCGAGATGAACCGGTTCTCCATCTCGACCTCTTGCCGGCGCATCAGGGTCCAGGCGGTCTGCATGTGATCCGACATGATCGACCTGGCCTGTGTGGCCTCGCCGTTGCGCAATGCCTCGATCAACTGCCGCTGGTGATCACGGCCCTGCTTCCAAAGCTCGATATTGGGCGGTGAGTAGAGGCGGCGATAGACCGTGAGGTCGCTCAGCAGGTTGACCATGAAATCGATGATGAAGCCCAGCAGCGGGTTTGCCGCCTGCTCGGCCAGGATGGCGTGAAAGCGCAGCGAGGCGACATGCTGACGGCGTTCCTCGTCCAGCGAGGTGGCCGGTTCCGAATACGAGGCGATGTTGCGTTCCAGCATTTCCAGAACCTCGTCGGACAGCTTGCCCGCCAGCGAGGCGGCAAGCTCGGGCTCCAGCGTCAGGCGCAGCTGATAGATGTCGCCGATGGTCAGGTCCTTGAAATAGAAGTAATTGCCCAGCAGCGCCTTGGCGCGTTGCCGGCTCACCTCGTGCACGAAACTGCCGCCGCCGGGCCCGGTGCGGGTCTTGATCAGCCCCTGTGCCTCGAGCACGCGCATCGCCTCGCGGATGGTACCCTTGGCCATCCCGAAACGCTCGATCAACTCGGCCTCGCCCGGCAGCCGGTCGCCGGCCTGCAACCCCTGTTCGACCACCCAGTCCTTGATCGCCTCGGCGACCTGCACGGGGCGGCTGAGCCTGGGTTCAGCCTTCGAGGGGGTGGTGGCAGGCGGCAAGTTGATCCTCTCCCATTTCTGTCAGTTTCGGCACCGTCGTGCGGCAGGTCTCGGTGGCGCGCGGACAGCGCCCGGCAAAGGCGCATCCCGGCGGTGGATTGAGCGGATCGGGCAGTTCCGATCCTTTCTGTTCCGGCGCCTTCAGGGGCTTGCCCACCACCGGCGCGCTGTCCGCCAGCAGTTTTGTATAAGGATGGCGGGGGTTTGCAAAGATGCTCTCGGCTCGGCCGATCTCGACCACGGCGCCGAAATACAACACAATGATGCGGTCGCTGACCGCCTCGACCACGGCCAGGTCATGCGTGATGAAGAGATAGGTCAATCCGAATTCGGCCTTCAGCTCGGCCAGCAGGTTCAGCACCTGCGCCTGTACCGACACATCCAGCGCCGAGACCGGCTCGTCCAGGATGATGATGCGCGGATTGGCGGCCAGCGCCCGCGCGATGCCGATCCGCTGCGCCTGCCCGCCCGAGAACTCGTGCGGGTAGCGGTCCAGGAACTCTTCGCGCAGATTGACCGAGGCAAAGATCTCGCGAATCCGTTGGTCCCGCTCGAGGCGCGGCATCCGGTGCAACCGCTTGAGAGGCGCTTCCATCACCTGACGAATGGTCTTGCGCGGGTTGAGTGAACTTTGCGGGTCCTGAAACACGTACTGGATCAGCCTGCCAAAGACCGCCGGGTCCGCATTGTCGAGCGCGCGCCCCTCGATCTCGATATGGCCCTCGGTGGGGTCCAGCAGCCCCACCAGCATCCGCGCCAGGGTGGATTTGCCGCAGCCGGATTCACCCACCACGCCCAGGGTTTCGCCGGTGGCGACCTCAAAGCTCATGGGTCGCACCGCGCGCACGCCGGGCGGCGCGGGGCGGAACAGGGGCTTTCCCAGCGGGAAGGTCTTGGCCAGATTGTGCACCTTCAACGCGGTCATCAGATCGCCTCCTCTGGATAGAGACAGCGGACCGCGCGGGATGCAGTGCCTGCAAGTGCGATCTCGCCATTGCGGCAGCGGTCCTGTGCCTTGTCACAGCGCGGGGCAAAGGCGCAGCCGGCCGGCAGGTTGTCGACCACCGGCGGCAGGCCGGGAATGGCCGCCAGTTCACGCCGCCCGCCACCCAGTTCGGGCACGCAGACGATCAGCCGCTTCGAATAGGGATGGGCGGGCGCGTCGAGCACGGCCCGGGTCGGCCCCTCTTCGACGATGCGGCCCGCATACATCACCGCAACCCGGTCGCAGAGCTGCGCAACGACACCGAAATCATGGGTGATGAACACGATCGCCAGCCCCCGGTCGCGGCGCAGATCATCCAGCAGCGACAGGATCTGCGCCTGCACGGTCACATCGAGCGCGGTGGTGGGTTCATCGGCGATGATCACATCCGGTTCGTTGGCCAGCGCCATGGCGATCCCTACCCGCTGGCGCATGCCGCCCGACATCTCGTGCGGGTAGTTGTCCACCCGCGCCTCGGCATTGGGGATGCGCACATCCTTCAAGAGCTGGATGGCGCGGGCGCGGGCGTCGGCCTTCGATATCCGGTGATGCGACTGGATCGCCTCGGCCAGCTGCTGTCCGATCCGGTACAGCGGATGCAGGGTGGAGAGCGGATCCTGAAAGATATAGGCGACCCGGTCGCCGCGCTTTTGCCTCAGGGCTTCATAGGGCGCGCCAATCAGATCCTCGCCCTGAAACCGCACCGCGCCGCCGGTGATCACACCGGGGGGCGAGGCGACCAGCCCCATGACGGACAAAGCCGTAACCGACTTGCCCGAACCACTTTCGCCGATCACACCCAGGCACTCGCCAGGCTTCACTGCCAGCGACACGCCGCCCACGGCGCGATAGATGCGTTTGCCCACGTGGAACTCGGTTTGCAGGTTCTGAATGGCCAGCAGGTCGTCGGTGGCGGCGGGGATGTCACCCTTGCGATCCACCAGAGTGGTGGCGCGCGGGCGGCTGAGCGCGCCTGACCGCAGCCGCGGGTCCAGCGCGTCGCGCACCCCGTCGCCCAGCAGGTTGACGGACATGACGATGAGAAAGATCATCACTCCCGGCACGATCGAGGTATGCGGATGCGAGATCATCGCCGAGCGCGCCTCGCCCAGCATCGAGCCCAGATCGGCCTGCGGCGGTTGCGAACCCAGCCCGAGAAAGCTGAGCCCGGCGGTCTCCAGGATCATCCAGCCCACGGTGGTGGACATGGCGATGATGATGACCGGCAGGACATTGGGCAGAAGCTCCGTGAGTATGATCCTTGCATGGCCCATACCTGCCAGCCGGGCGGCATCTATGAACTCGCGACCTGCGAGGCCCACGGTAATGCCCCGGATGTTGCGCGCGAAGAAAGGGACATTGACGGCCGCCACCGCGATCAGCGCGTTCATCAGCCCGGGGCCAAGGGCGGCGACGATGGCAAGCGCCAGCAGGATATAGGGAAAAGCCATCAGCATATCGACGCCACGCATGATGATATTGTCGGTGCGCCCGCCGAAATAGCCCGCGATGATTCCGATGGCCGATCCGATGGTGGCCGCGATCAGCGCCGCCGCGATGCCCACGGCAAGGCTGAGCCGGGTGCCATGCAGCAGGCGGCTGAGAAGGTCGCGGCCCAGATGGTCGGTGCCCAGCAGGTGGCCGTCGGTAAAGGGGCGTTTGAACCGGTCGGCGGTGGCGGTCACATCCGGGTCCTGCAAGGGCAGGATCGGCGTGATCAGCACCAGGAACAAGATCGCCACCAGCACCACCGCACCCATGGCCGCCAGCCGGTTGCGGAACAGAAGCTTGAGAAACGCGCTCATGTCTTGATCCTCGGGTCCAGCAGGCTCTGCGCCACGTCGACCGCAATGTTGAACAGCACGTAGCAGGCGGCGACGAAGACGACACCGCCCTGCACCAGCAAGAGGTCGCGCTTGAGGATCGCGTCGACCAGCATGCGCCCCACACCGGGCCATTGGAACACGATCTCGATATAGACGGCGCCCGACAGGACGAACCCGGCCTGGATACCCAGAACCGGGATGATGGAAACCATCGCGGCGCGCAGCGCATGTCCCATGATCACCCGCCGTTCGGGCACGCCCTTGGCGCGGGCGGTGCGGATGAAATCCTGCCGCAAGACCTCGAGCATGGCCGAACGCGACAACCTCGCGATCACACCGGTGGCGACAGCGGCCAGCGCCAGCGCGGGCATGATCAGGTGGTTTACCAGGTCGGGCAGGTCACCGCCGCCATAGATCGCGTACATGCCGCTGACCGGCAGCCAGCGCAGGTTTACCGCGAAGAGAAGGATCATCATCATGCCCAGAAAGAAGGACGGCACCGAGATGCCGATTAGAACCACGAAGGTGATTGCCTTGTCGGCCAGCCCGTATTGACGGGCGGCCGAGACGACACCGGCCAGAATGCCCAGGACCGAGCACAGGACAAACGAGGTCCCGGCCAGAATCAGCGTGGCATTGAACCGCTCGACCACCTCGTCGAGCACGGGCCGGTTGAGCGAGAAGGAGCGTCCGAAATCCCCGGTCAGCATGTTGCCGAGCCAGATGAAATACCGCTGTACCATGGGCTTGTCCAAACCGAGGTCCCGGTTCAGCTTTTCGACATTCTCAGGGGTCGCGTAAGAGCCCAGGATCGCGGTCGCCGGATCGCCGGGGATCAGCGACATGATCAGAAACACGATGATCGTAATGCCCAGCAGAACCGGGAGGGCCGAGATCAGTCGTTTCAGAATATAGCCGCCCATCCGCGTCCCCGCTCTTTCATCATGCCGTTTTCCGGCACGGAAAACGGATCGGAAAAATTGAATTTTTCCGGGCCGGAATTATTGCAAAATTCCGGCGGTGCGCTCCGGGCGTGCGTGGCGCCCGGAGCAGATTGCGTCAGTTTTTCACGACGCCTTGCAGGTGCAACAGGAAGGACGGTTCCAGACCGAAATTCGTGACCCGGTCATTGGTCACCGCGTTCTGTTTCCAGTTGGCGACAAAGACCCAGGGTGCATCTTCCTGAACGATGGTCTGCATCTCGCGGTAGAGCCGGGCGCGCTCTGCCTGATCGGTCGCGGTGCGCGCCGCTTCCAGCAGTTCATCCACTTTCGGATTGGCGTAATAGCCCGAGTTGAAGCCGCCCTTGTCGGGCCAGGCCTCGGACCGCAGCGCCAGATAGGGCAGGGTGTCGGGATCGTTGGTCATCCAGGCCATTTCGGCCATGTCCGCCTTGCCTTCCAGACCCGGGTTTACTTCGCCCAGGAATGTGTTCCACTCGTAGGTCTCGATCTTGACGTCGAACCCGACCGCTTCGAGATCGGCCTGAATGGCGGTCCCCATCGGCACCGGATCAAGCATCCCCGAGCCGCCTTCGGTGACATAGAAGGTCAGTTCCGCTCCCTCGGCCCCCGCCTCGGCGATCAGCGCCTTGGCCTTTTCCGGGTCATAGGGATAGGGGTCGAGCGCCTCGTTATAGGCCCAAGCAAAGGCGGGCGGCGTCGGCCCGGCGGCCACGGTCGCGGTACCTTCGAGCACGTCGTTCACGATCGCTTCCTTGTTGATCGCGTAATTGGCGGCCTGACGGACCCGCTTGTCGGCAAACGGGCCTTCCTTGGCGTTCAGGATCAGGAACCACACATGCGGACCCGCCTGCTCGGCCACGCTGAAGCCATCGCCCTGGAACTGGCCCAGCGAGGTGGGCGGCACCTCGACCATCATGTCGATCCCTCCGGCCAGCATCTCGGCCACGCGGGTATTGGCATCGGTGATCGGACGGAACACCACGGCCTGGGTGCCTGCCGGATCGCCCCAATAGGCGTCATTGCGCTCCACCACGACCGCCTCGTTCGAGCGCCATTCGGCGAATTTGAACGGCCCGGTGCCCGAGGGATTGCGGCCGAACTCCTTGCCATGCGCGGCAACCGCGGCGGGCGAGACGATCAGGCCGGTGGGATAGGCGAGATTGGACAGGAAGGGCGCGTAAGGCGCGTTCAGGGTGAACCTGACGGTCATGTCATCGACAACCTCGGTCGCCGTCACCGCGCCAAAGAAGAACGACAGCGGGAACGGCCCGGTGTCGTGATAGGGGTGCGATTCGTCCAGCATCCGGTCAAAGTTGAACTTCACCGCCTCGGCGTTGAGCGGCGTGCCATCGTGAAAGGTCACACCCTCGCGCAGGGTAAAGGTGTATTGGGTGCCGTCCTCGCTGATCTCCCAACTGGTCGCCAGGGCCGGTTCGACCTCCAGCGTACCAGACTTGTAGCGGGTCAAGCCCTCGTAAACATTCACCAGAATGCGAAAGTCGTTGACCGCTGTCACCGCCGCCGGGTCCAGCGACTTCGGCTCTGCGATCTGGCCGACGATCAGAACGCCGGGCGGGGTCTGCGCGGTCGCAGGTCCGCCAAGGCCGCCCGCGACAAGGGCTGCCCCGACGGCGGCCATCAGGCCTCTGCGGGTCCAGGAAAATAGCGTCATCTCATGTTCTCCCTGTTGATATTCTGCGGGCTTATTTATCATGATAAATTGCAATCGTCAATTTATCATGATAATTCGACGAAGTCCGATTAAGGTGAGGCATGACGTTTTCGATTCTCGCACGCGACCCCGCAACCGGCGCCATCGGAGGCGCCGCCGCAACCGGAAGTCTTTGTGTCGGCGGCTGGGTGCTGCGCGGGGACCTGCGTGCCGGCATGTCCGCCAGCCAGGGTGCCGCCCCCTCGACCTTCTGGGGAGAGGAGGTCTTGCAGCGCATGCGTGACGGGGCGGGCCCCGAGCGGGCGGTGGCCGAGGTCACCGCTCCCGACCGGGGGCGTGCCTATCGACAACTTGCCGCGATGGATCTGTCCGGCGCCGCCGCCAGCTTCACTGGCGCCAGCAACCAGGACGTCAAGGGCGCGCTGACCTTCGAGGACGGGATTGCCACCGGGAACATGCTTGGAAACGAAACCGTTCTTGGCGCCATGACGACTTCTTTCGCCGGTTCGGATCGCGATTTCGCGCAACGTCTGCTGACCGCCCTGTCCGCCGCGCGTGACGCGGGTGGTGATTTCCGTGGCCTGCTCTCTGCCGCGCTTCTCGTGCTGCACCCCGACAGGCCGCCGCTGACCCTGCGGATCGACCACCACCCCGAGGATCCGATCGGCGCCTTGCAGGAGTTGCATGGCAAGGCCACCACCGGCGAATACGCGGACTGGGCGCGGCAGGTGCCGGTTATGACCGACAGGGAGCGGGTGCTTGACTGACTGGGGAAAGCGGGCCGAGGCCCTGTTGGCGGATCTTGCCGCCTGTTCCGAGCCGGGGCGGGGGGTGACCCGCCTGCCGTTCACGCCGCAGCATCGCGCGGCGCTGGACCTGTTGGAGGCGCGGATGCGGGCGGCGGGCCTTGCGGTGACGCTGGATGATGCCGGTACCCTGATCGGCCGCCGTGCGGGGCCTCCGGGGGCGCTTACGCTTCTGATGGGGTCGCATCAGGACTCGGTGCGCCAAGGCGGTGCATTTGACGGCATCATGGGCGTGGTGCTGCCGCTGCTGGCCCTAGAAAAACTGGCAGAAGAGGGGATTGAACTGCCGTTCTCGGTCGAGGTTCTGGCCTTCGCCGACGAAGAGGGGGTGCGCTTTCCCACCGCCCTTGTCGGGTCACGCGCCCTGGCTGGAACCTTTGATCCCGAGGTTCTGTCGATGCAGGATGCTCAGGGGATCAGCCTGCGCATGGCGATGTCGGAGTTCGGGCTCGACCCCGACCGGATCGCCACGCTGGCCCGCGATCCCGCGGCGGTGCTTGGCTTTGTGGAAACCCATATCGAACAGGGCCCGGTGCTGGAGACCGAGGATCAGGCCCTTGGAGTGGTGACCGCCATCTGCGGGATCGAGCGCCACCAGATCGTGCTGACCGGCGAGACCGGCCATGCCGGAACCCTGCCGATGGAGGGACGTCGCGACGCGCTGGTCGGGGCGGCTGCCCTTGTGACCGATGTGGCCCGGTTGGGCGAGACCACCCCCGGCCTGCGCGCCACGGTCGGCGCGCTCACGGTTGAACCGAACGTGGTCAACGCGGTGCCGCGCCGGGTCAGGATGAACGCTGAATTCCGCTCGCCCGATGATGACACCCGCCGCCGGGCGGGTGAATCCCTGCACCGGTTTGCCCGCGACCTTGCGGCGAAGCGCAACCTGCGGATCGAGGCGGAACTGACCTATGCGCAGGCGGCGCAGCCCTGCGATAGCGCGCTTGGCGCGCGGCTGACCACCGCCACGCAGACAGTCGGGATTCGCGGTCTGTCGCTGCCATCGGGTGCGACGCATGACGCATCGGCCATGGCTGATCTCTGCCCGATGGCCATGTTGTTCGTCAGATGCCGGGATGGCGTCAGTCACAAGCCCGAGGAATACGCTTCGGCCGCGGACATGGGGCGGGCGATTGACGCGCTGGCCGCGTTTCTGACTGCCTGAGGCGACAGGGCCGTTGCCGCGCCGCCGGGCAGGGATCAGTCCGCGCTGCTGACCCGGTATTCCGACCGGTCCAGCCAGTTGGGGTTGATCTCGACCCCCCAACCGGGGGCGTCGGTGACCGTGGCCTGGCCATCGGTGATGACATAGGGATCGGTCAGGAACAGCCCCTGTTGCCAAGGATAGTAATCCAGACCCTCGATCGAGAACTCCAGGTATTTCCCGGCATTGGGGATCGCGCGCAAGAGGTGCATGGTGAACAGCGTGACCATCGACAGGTTGGCCGCGTGCGGCGTGACCGGCATCCCGGCGGCATGGGCCATGCGGGCCACGCGCAGGGTGCGCGACAGGCCACCCAGATAGCAGATATCGGGCTGGAGCACATCGACCACCCGGTCGGCGATCATGGTCTGCCAGCGCTCCATCATGCAATCCTGCTCGCCGCCGGTAACGTCAATATCGAGCGTCTCGGTCACTTCACGCGTCTGCTCGAACTCCCAATAGGGACAAGGCTCTTCGTAATGCGAGATGCCGTGCTGTTCCAGCATTCGCCCCACCTCGATGGCGCGGGCCGGGGAGTAGCAGGAATTGGCATCGACCAGCAGCGCCACATCGTCGCCCATGGCGCGGCGCATGGTCGGCACGATCTCTTCGGTGCGGCCGGGCCATTCGTCCTGGTTGCGGCCGACCTCGGCGCCGATGCGGAATTTGAAGGCGTCGAACCCCTTTTCGTCGCGCAGCCGGGTGAGCCGCGCGGCCTCGTCCACCGGCGAGATGTCACGTTTCATCGACGAGCCATAGGCGCGCACCGGTCCGGGCGTGCCGCCGATCAACTCGCAGACCGGCTTGCCCTCGCGCCGCCCGCGCAGGTCCCAAAGCGCGGTGTCGACCCCGCCCATCGCCCGGCGCAGGTAAGAGCCGGGGAACTTGTGCTCGCGATCGCGCACGATGTCGAGCATGGCGTCGATGTCGTCACATGCCATTCCCAGGGCATAGGGTGCCACCTGCCGGTGCAGCACCTGCGCGGTGATGTCGGCGTAATAGGGCGCCACTTGCCCCCAACCCTGCGCGCCATCCTCGGCGGTGGCCCGGACGAAGCAAACGAATTCGGTGGAAAAGGTTTCGAGTTTGGCAAGCTTCATGTCGTTGTTCCGGGTTTGGCCGGCCGGGGCTGGCGGTTCTTTTGAAAAAGCTGGCGAAAAATCGGGTTAGCAGGTATATCCATTTCGACATTTTCGCCAGACCAATTAAGGGGGCTGCCCGTGAAACATGCCGCAGGCGCCTTGTTGTCCTCGATCCGGCTGGACCGGACGCTGAGGCGAAGTGTCAGCGTTCAGCTCTACATGGCGCTGCGCGACATGATCCTGTCGGGTGCGCTGCGCGCGGGCGAGCGGCTGCCCGCCACGCGGACGCTGGCCAAGGAGGTGGGCGTGTCGCGCACCACGGTGATTGACGCCATCGACCGGCTGGTCGCCGAAGGCATGCTGGTGTCGCGCATCGGGGCGGGGACATATGTCAGCGAAACACTTGAGGACCAGAGCGTAACCGCCCCCAGTCAGCGGGCGGTCAGTGCCGGTCGCAAGCCCAGGCTGTCTTATGTCATCAGCCACGCGCAGGGCGCCTATGCCCAACGCGCGTGGTTGCCGCACAAGCCGCGCGCCTTTGTCACCGCGTTGCCCGCGCTCGATGCCTTTCCGATGGCGCATTGGGCGCGGCTGTCGGCGCGGCACCTGCGCGGCGGGCGCGGCGACGTCATGGGCTATGGCCAGCCAAAGGGGTTGGCCGCATTGCGCCGGGCGATTGCAACCCATCTGAGCGCGCTCAAGGGCATACGCTGTGACCCCGAGCAGGTGTTCATCACCTCGGGCGCGCAACATGCGTTTTCGCTGATCGGGCGGCTCTTGCTCAATCCGGGCGACCGGGTCTGGATGGAGAATCCCGGCGCCTCGGGCGCGCGCAATGCGCTGTTGTCCGAAGGGGCCGAACTGGTGCCGGTGGATGTGGATGCGCAGGGCATGGTGGTGTCCGACGGGCTGGCCAAGGCGCCGCATTTCCGACTGGCTTTTGTGACCCCCTCGCACCAGCAGCCGCTGGGCCATGTCATGTCGCTGCCCCGGCGGCTGGAGCTTTTGCAAGCGGCTGAACAGGCGCAAGCGCTGATCATCGAGGACGATTACGACGGCGAGTTCTACTTCGGCAACGCTCCGCGCCCGGCGCTGCACAGTATCGACGCCAATGGGCGGGTTCTCTATGTCGGCACCTTCTCGAAATCGCTGTTTCCCTCGCTGCGGCTGGGGTTCGTGCTGGTGCCCGAGCGGATGGTCGCGGCCTTTGATGGCATGTTCGATACCTGGGCCAGCGGGCCCTCGACCGCGACGCAGGCGATCGTGGCCGAGTTCATGGACGAGGGGCATTTCGCCACCCATATCCGGCTGATGCGCCAGCTGTACAAGGCGCGCTACGAGGCCTTGATGGAGGCCGCGCGCGGTCTGCCTGAAAGCATCCGCCTGCAAGAGACGACCAGCGGGTTTCACACGTCGGCCTATCTGGATGCGCGCGTGGATGAGGCCGAGGTGGTCGCGCAGGCCTTGCAACAGGGTGTCACGCTCGCACCGCTGCGGCGGTACTGCCTGACCCCAATCCCGCAATCTGGTCTCGTGTTCGGCTTTGGCTGCGCCACGCCCGAGGATATCGCAAGGGGGATGGGTATCCTGGGCGGGCTTCCTGCCTTGCGTTAGGATTGGTCTGAAAGTTTTGTCATATTGGATATGAATTGCGAGCCAATATTGGCCTAGCGTTTCAGTCAGAGCCAGCGGATGGGGACTGTCCTGACGCGGCTGAAGGGAGCATCGCGGTCAACCCAATGCCACTTTCGAACATCAGGCAGACGCCATTCTGGCACGATCAACGCGGTGCCATGCCAGCCTTGCAAACGCAGCCATCGGCCAAGGTCGATGTGCTGATCGTCGGGGCGGGCTATACCGGGCTGAGCGCGGCACTGACCACGGCGCGCGGCGGTCGTTCGACGCTGGTCGTGGATGCCGAGGATCCGGGATACGGGTGCAGCAGCCGCAATGGCGGTCAGATCAGCACCAGCGTGAAACCCTCGCTGGAAACGCTGACCGCGAAATTCGGGTTGGAACGGGCGCGCGGCATCCGGGCCGAGGGCGCCAATGCGCTGCGCTGGATCGGTGAATTCGTCGAGAGCGAAGGCCTCGATTGCGACTTTAGACGGGCCGGGCGCTTTCACGCGGCGCATACGCCAGGCCACTATGAGGAGCTGGTGCGCGATGCCGAGAAACTGCGCCAGCAGGAAGGCATCGAGAGCTTTGCCGTGCCGCGCGCCGAGCAGCGCAGCCAGTTGGGGACCGACCGCTACTTCGGCGGTGTCGTGTTCACGGCCCATTGCTCGCTGCATCCGGGCAAGTTTCACCGCGAGTTGCTGCGCCTGGCGATCGGGGCCGGGGCGCAGGTGGTGGGCCAGTGCCGGGTTGGCGCGATCACCCGTTCCGGGTCGGGCTTTCGCGTCGAGACCGCCAAGGGCGTGGTCGAGGCGCGCGACGTGATCGTGGCCACCAATGGCTATACCACCGCGCTGACGCCCTGGTTGCAGCGCCGGGTGATCCCGATCGGCAGCTATATCATCGCCACCGAGGAGCTGCCCGAGGCGACCATTGACGAACTGTTCCCCGGCGACCGGATCGCCAGCGACACCTGCAAGGTCGTCTATTACTATCGCGCCTCGCCCGACCGGCGGCGGGTGCTGTTCGGTGGCCGCGTCTCGGCCTCTGAGACTACTGCGCTGGCCGGGGCGGCCCGGCTGAGGCAGGACATGTGCCGCATCTTTCCCCAGCTTGAGGGTGTGGCGCTGAGCCATGCCTGGAGCGGAACAGTCGCCTACAGTTTCGACGAACTGGCCCATACCGGGGTGCAGGACGGCATTCACTACGCCATGGGCTATTGCGGATCGGGTGTGTCGATGGCGCCCTATCTGGGCATGCGCGCAGGGCAAAAGGTGCTGGGCCTCGCCGAGGGACAAACCGCGTTTGACGGTCTGCCCTTTCCCACCCGGCCCCTCTATCGCGGCAAGCCCTGGTTCCTGCCCGCGGCGGTGGCCTGGTATCGCTGGAAGGATCAACGACAGTTTCGAAAGGCTCTGCGCATGACCTGACGCACCGGGCAGGGCGGCGCACCCCCGGCCCTGGCTCCGGTATTAACGGATCGAAACCAAGGTTTAGGATTCGAAATTTCATTTGTCCCGCCGGTGCCCGCACTATCGTGACAGGTGGAAGACGACTTGGGCGTCTTGCCCGCTGCCTGCCGATCTAGACGGGGCAGGACCCGGAAAACCACCAAAGGGAGGAAATCAATGAAAACGAGAACAATTCTGACGATCTCTGCCGCAGTCATGGCGACGGGCGCATTTGCGCAGGACAAGAGCGTGACCATCGCGTCCTGGGGCGGCTCCTATCAAGAGGCGCAGAGCAAGGCGCTGTTCGAACCCGCCGCCGCCAATACCGGTATCGAGGTCAAGCAGGAGACCTATGGCGGCATGTCCGATGTGCGGCTTCAGGTCAGCTCGGGGCAGGTGACGCTGGATATCGTGGCCAGCGGTTCCGGTTCTGCGGCGCGGGCTGCGGCCGAGGGGCTGCTGGAGAAGCTTGATTACAACGTGATCGACGTTTCGACCTTCTATCCGGGTCTCTACACCGATTACTGCATCGGCGGTGACGTGTTCTCGACCGTCTATGCCTGGAACACCAACACCTATGGCGAGAGCGGACCGCAGAGCTGGGCGGATTTCTGGGATGTCGAGAAGTTCCCCGGCAGCCGGGCCTATCGCGGTGGCGTCGCCGGTGCGCTGGAACCGGCGCTGATGGCCGATGGCGTGGCGCCCGAGGATGTCTATTCGGTGCTCGACAGCGAAGAGGGCATCGAGCGTGCGATCGACAAGATCCGCGAGCTGAAGCCGCATATCTCGGTGTTCTGGACGTCCGGCGCCCAGCACGCGCAGCTGATGAAGGACGGTGAGGTCGACATGACCACCGGCTGGAACGGGCGGTTCGACAATGCGGCCAAGGACGGCGCCAAGGTTGCCTATAGCTTCAACCAGGCGCTGCTGGACTATGACTGTTTCGCTGTGCCCAAGGGCGCGCCGAACCGCGATACGGCGATGGAATTCCTCAACGAGATCTCCAAGCCCGAGTACCAGGACGATCTGCCGAAATACATCACCTATGGGCCGACCAACAAGGCGGCCTATGCGACCGGTGAAATCACGGCCGATGTGGCGGCTGGCCTGCCCTCTTCGCCGGAGAATGCGGCGATGCAGCTGCCGGTTTCGCTGGATTGGTACGCCAAGTGGGAAACCGTCGCGGCCGAGATGTACCAGGAGATGCTGACCGAGTGACGCGCGCGTCCCGATCTGATACCACGGCGGGCGCTCCGGCGCCCGCTTGTTTCTCGCAAGCGGAATACGAGGGTTTGTCTTGACCTCCAGAACCAACGAAGCCTTGCCTATCTCGGTGAAGAACGTGACCAAGACCTATGGTCCGGTGCATGCGCTGAACGACGTGTCGCTTGAGGTGCAGAGCGGCGAGTTCCTGACGCTTTTGGGCCCGTCGGGGTCGGGCAAGACGACGCTGTTGATGGTGCTGGCAGGGTTCACCCGGCCCGATTGCGGCAGCCTGAAATTCGGAGACCGCGAGGTGATCCGCACGCCGCCGCATCTGCGCGATGTGGGCATGACGTTTCAGAGCTATGCCCTTTTCCCGCATATGACGGTCGCCGGCAACGTGGGCTATCCGCTGAAGCTGCGCAAGGTGCCCAAGGCTGAGATCGCCCAGCGGGTCGAGGCGGCGCTGGAAACCGTGCAACTGGGAGGGTTTGGCGAGCGGCGCATCGACCAGCTGTCGGGCGGCCAGCGCCAGCGCGTGGCCGTCGCCCGCGCCATCGTGTTCGAGCCGCGCATCCTGTTGATGGACGAGCCGCTGTCTGCGCTCGACAAGAAGCTGCGCGACCAGATGCAGATCGAGCTGCGGCACCTGCATGAAAAGCTGGGCATGACCACGGTCTATGTCACCCACGACCAGCGCGAGGCGCTGACCATGTCAGACCGGATCGCGGTGGTGAACCATGGCCGCATCATGCAGCTGGCCACCCCGCGAGATCTGTACGAGCGTCCTGCCAATCGCTTCGTGGCCGATTTCATCGGGGAATCCACCTTTTTGCCGGTGTCGCGCAAGGGCGATACCGTGTTGTTCGACGGCAAGCCGCTCTTGCATGACAATCCGCCGCCCGAGACGGCCAGCCTGCTGTTGATGATCCGCCCCGAACGGGTGGTGCTGTCGCGCGAGGGACCGCGCGAGGGGGTCAACAACTTTGCCGCCACCGCGACCGAGGTGGTCTATCAGGGCGACAGTTTCCTGCTGCATGCGGCGCTGGCCAATGGGGCGCAGATCGTGCTGCGCGGCGCCATGCGGGGCGCCAATGTCACCGCCCTGCCTGCCGTGGGCGAGGCGCTGACCCTGTGCCTGGCGCCCGAGGATACCGTGCTGATCGACGGAAGCGAGGCCTAGGATGGAGGCGGTACGCACCAACGAGGCAGGGCTGAGGCGCGACGAGTGGCTGGAGCGGATGAAGCTCTTTGGCCTCGGCTCGCCCGCGATCCTGCTGATCCTTGTCATTCTTGTCATACCGGTGGGCTGGCTGTTCTATGTCTCGTTCATCGGCGCGGACGGCACCTTCTCGCTGGAAAACTACGAGCGGATGCTGAAGCGGAAATCCTATGCCCGCATCTTTCAGACCACGTTCGAGGTCAGTTTCCTGACCACAGGCCTGTGCATCCTGATCGGCTATCCGCTGGCCTATTTCATTGCCGGCCTGCCGAACCGGATCGCCAACCTGTGCCTGATCACGGTGCTGTTGCCTTTCTGGACCTCGCTGTTGGTGCGCACCTATGCCTGGCTGGTGCTGCTGCAGAAACGCGGGCTGGTGAATGAATGGGCGATCTCGCTGGGACTGTGGGACGAGCCGATCAAGA